>NC_014410.1:300000-535000 GCF_000145615.1 Thermoanaerobacterium thermosaccharolyticum DSM 571 | reverse complement strand
ATATATTGATTTCGTTTATATTCCCTGACGCCTCTAATATTGCTCTACCATTAGTTATTTCAACTGCTTCTTTCATCATGTCGATGGTCATATTATCAAGCATAATAATATCTGCACCGTATTTTAATGCTTCCTTCAGCTCATGTATAGTTTCTACCTCAATTTCTACTTTTTTTGTATGCGAAATTCCACTTTTTATCATAGTTAGTGCATTTTTAATTCCTCCAACAGCTTTTATGTGATTATCTTTTATCAAAATTCCATCTGATAAATTATATCTATGATTGACTCCACCACCTACTGAAACTGCATACTTGTCAAAATATCTTAATCCCGGCATAGTTTTACGTGTATCAGTCAATCTTGCATTCGTTCCTTTAATCATATCCGAAAGTTTTCTCACATATGTGGCAATGCCAGACATCCTCTGTATAAGATTCAATGCGACCCTTTCAGCTTTAAGGCAAGAATTTAAATCTCCGTAAGTTTCTAATATCAAGTCTCCTTTTTTTACGGCTTCCCCATCTTTAAAATATTTTTTATACTCTATATCACTGTCAATAGTATTAAAAACCATTAGAAAAACATCAATTCCTGCTATTATCCCATCATCTTTTGCGTACACGTAACCTTTCGATTTTGTGCCTTTTGGAACAAGTATATCAGTAGTTATGTCGCCCCACGTCAAATCTTCCATAAGGTAACTATCTATTAATCTTTGCGCTATCAATCTGTCTATCAAAGTAAATTTCATCTCCTTTTATCAATATATGTTTTCTATACACTTCATTTCTCTCAGGGTATTCTAACCTGTAATGGCTTCCTCTGCTTTCTTTTCTTAGCAATGCAGACATAACCATATACTTGCTTATGGTGTACAAACTCAAAAGCTCGCTTTTATCTCTGTCATCTGCATTTATATCTAATATGCTTCCATGCAGCGTAATCCAATTTAACATCGCTTTTAAACTGCTTTCACTTCTTATTATGCCGGCATTTTGCTCCATAAGATACTGCAATTCATATTTTATCCCTTCAACATCAATTTCTCTGTCTACCTTGTTATTATTAAAAAAATGAGATGGAGTAACCTTAACATTTAAATACTTTTTTGAATCATTTACTGCCCGTGTTGAAAAGACTAGGCCTTCCAGCAGTGAATTGCTGGCAAGCCTATTTGCTCCCTGTACACCGGTACAAGCACATTCACCACATGCGTACAGTCTCTTTATCGTCGTCTCACCATTCAAATCTGTCATGATTCCACCCATATAATAATGAGCAGCTGGCGAAACAGGTATATAATCTTTTTCAATGTCGATACCCACTTCCTCTACTTTGCTGTAAATTGAAGGAAAGCGTTTTTTAAATACATCCTTCCCAATATTTGAAACATCTAAATAGACATAATCTAAGTTACTTTTCTTTATTTCGCTTAATATTGCTCTTGACACTATATCTCTAGGAGCAAGCTCATTTAATTTGTGGTAGAAAGGCATAAATCGTACTCCTTTTTCGTTCCTGAGTACACCGCCTTCTCCTCTAACTGCCTCTGATATAAGAAACCTTTCCCCTGTTTTTCCGTGCAATACAGTCGGATGAAACTGCATGAATTCCATGTCTTTTAAAACTGCTCCTTGCCTTGCTGCAATAGAAATACCATCACCAGTTGAAGTTTTAGGGTTTGTGGTATTTAAAAATAGATTTCCGGCTCCGCCAGTAGCCAGTATTACAACCTTAGCCCAAACAATGAAATATCTGCCTTCATCTAAATCTTTTGCTAAAATACCTTTTACCGTATTATCTTCAACCAGCAAATCCAGCGCTAAAGTATCCTCAAATATTTTTACTCCACTTAAAGCATCAATGAGTGAATCTATTATTTCTTTACCTGTATAATCGCCAGCATGAATTATCCGATTATGTGAATGTGCCCCTTCTCTGCCTAATTCTAGCTTCCCATCCTTTTTATCAAAATCGACTCCAATATTAAGAAGACGATGAATATTTGATGGTGCCTCTTTAACTAAAATCTCGACAGCAGCTTTATCGCACAAACCTGCACCTGCATAGATGGTATCATCTATATGTGATTTAAAGCTATCAATTTCAGACATGACGCAAGCAATACCGCCTTGTGCCAGCGACGAATTGGAATCTGACAATTTATCTTTTGTTATTAGAAAAACTTCTCCATAATCTTTTGCCAAATATGCTGCATTAAGACCGGCAATTCCGCTACCTAGTATTACATAATCACTTATAAAACTTTCAATATCATTGGAATCAAAATTTACGCTGTAACTCATTTTATTTCTAACATCCTTTTTATTGGAATAATGGCTTTTTCTCTCACATCATCGGAAACTCTTACCTCAGGCTTCATGTTAGAAAGGCTATATAAGACATCTTCAATTTTCGTCTTTTTCATATTAGGACATATTAACTTATTGGAAGGCAGTATAAATTTTTTATCAAGATATTTTCTTTGAAGCTGATGCAATATACCATCTTCAGTACAGATTATGAATTCTTTTGCCTCACTTTCACCAACATATTTAATCATTCCAGACGTAGAAAATACTCCATCTGCAATATCTAGCACTTCTTCCCTGCATTCAGGATGCGCAATTACTTTTGCATTAGGATATCTTTCTTTGGTTAAAAGAACTTCTTCAACAGTCAATTTATTATGTGTGTTACAATATCCTTGCCACAATATCAATTTCCTACCTGTCATCTTTTCTACATAACGACCTAAGTTTTTATCAGGTACAAAAATTATCTCTCTATCTCTAGGTATAGTATTTACAACTTTTACTGCATTTGCAGATGTACAGCATATATCGCTTAATGTTTTAACATCTGCTGTTGTATTGACATAGCTTACGATGCAAGCTTCAGGATGCTCTTCCTTTAATTTTTTTAGTCCTTCATAATCAGCCATTTCAGCCATTGGACAACCAGCACCTATATTAGGAAGCAATACTATCTTGTCAGGTGACAATATGCTAGCAGTTTCAGCCATAAAGTGAACACCGCAAAATACGACCACATCTGCTTTTGTATCTGCCGCTTTTCTTGATAATTCCAACGAATCTCCTATAAAATCTGCAATACCCTGTATTTCCGGCCTTTGATAAAAGTGGCTTAATATAACCGCGTTTCGCTTTTTCTTCAAATCATTTATTTCATTTAAAATGTTATTATCCATTTATATTTCCCCTTTTATAAATTCAATAATATTTTAACACTTGTACTAATTAATGTCTATACTGATGTATATACAGCAAAATAATCTTTATTATAGATAAAATTATTTTTCCACAAATGATATATTTTAGATCATATTCTTATCAAAATTCTTATATAATTTCACATTAAAGTATTTAAGAAGCGCATCGATTTTGTATAAGGAAAAAATAATTATATAATATAGTTATAAAGAAAAATAAACGGAGGGATAATACATGGATGTTATTGAATTAGCCGCTGAGCTTATGTCTTTATCGGCAAGAACAGCTCCAAAAGCTTCTGGTCAGGATTTTATCGAAACAAAAATAGTAACTGGCGATGATTTAAAAAGGCTTAACGAGGATATGGTGAAATACGGAATTGAATCCGGTAAGAAAAACTTCGACAGAGATGGGAAAAATGTAGAAAGGTCTGGAGCAGTCCTGCTTATATCTCTAAACAAACCTAAAAAAGCAGGCCTCAACTGTGGCGCATGCGGTTACAACAAATGCGACAAGCTACCTGATTTTAAACCTGGAACGGAATTTGACGGTCCGATATGTGCTTGGAGACTCATAGATTTAGGAATAGCGATAGGATCTGCTGTTAAGACAGCAAGTATGCTGAATGTCGACAATAGAATAATGTATAGAATTGGCATCAGCGCAAAGAGATTGAATTTAATTGATGGTGAAATTGTAGTAGGTATACCATTATCTGCGACAGGTAAAAACATATATTTTGATAGGTGATTTATCGGGACATGACAAATATGTTGTGTCCCTAAAAATTTGTCACATGTTTCTAAATCCTTCTCCCAAAACTTCGTGAGCAGTTGATAAAATGACAAATGCCTTTGGATCAATTTTTTTGACGACATTTCTAAGTGATGTTACCTCACTTCTATTTACTACAACAAGCAAAACATTTTTTTACTTTTTTGAGTACGCTCCAACTCCCTTTAATTCAGTTACTCCTCTATCCATGTCGTACAATATAGAGTGACTTATTTCCTCATATTTGTCCGAAATTATTATAGCAATTCTTTCGTAATCGGTTCCTTCCTGTATGACATCTATCACTTTTATAGCAATGAATTCTGTTGCAAGTGCATATAAGGCAAGTTCAGGACTAAACTCAATTCCAGCCAGCGCTATGATTATGAAATCTATAATCAACAGGATTCTTCCAACTGTTAAAAATGGTATGTATTTATGTAGCGTCATAGCTGCCAAATCGGTACCTCCTGTCGTTGCCCCGTATTTAATAACGATTCCAAGGCCTAAACCCATAATAAGCCCACCGTACACTGCAGCAAGCATGGCATTATGTGTCAATGGCTTCAAAAATGCCAGCGCATCAATCGAAACACCAAGAAGCAGTGTTGAGTACAATGTTTTAGCGCCAAAAACAGATCCTAGGACTTTTATCGATATCAAAAAAAGAGGAATATTAATAAGGAGCGTCACTGCTCCTACAGGCCATTTGAAAATATGATTTAAAACGATGGCAAGTCCGCTTACACCGCCTGGTGCAATTTGATTCGGTATCAAAAATAAATCAAGGGACAAAGTAAGAAGCAGCGTTCCTATTGTAATCCATATAAAATCAGTTATAATCTTTTTTAATTTTTCGCTCATACAATTACCTGTCCTTTCTTACTTTATAAAAATACTATACAGACTTTTTTGAAAATAACACTTTCATCGCAAATCTTGGCAGTGCCATCATGCGTTTATATCTCCAAGGCTCTTTCATTAAACGATAGAACCATTCGAGCCCTAACTTCCTGTATATCTCAGGTGCACGTGTAACTTTACCTGCAATTACATCAAAACTGCCTCCAACGCCTATTGCTACTTTTGCATTTAGTTTATTCCTGTTTTTATAAATCCATTTTTCCTGCTTAGGTGCCCCTAATGCTACAAAAAGCAAATCAGTCTTCTTTTCGTTTATATCATTTATAATCTCTTCTTCATCTATTTCGCTGAAATACCCATCGTGGAACCCAACTATATCGATCCCCTGATATCGGCTTTTTAAATTTAGATACGCACCCTTTACAACATCTGCCTTAGCACCAAGAAGATATATTTTATAATGCTTCAGCGATGCTATCTTTATCAATTCCATCATGAGATCAAATCCAGCAACCCGCTCTGGCAACTCCTCTTTATATATCTTTGATGCGAAAATAACACCGCTGCCATCAGGAACATTCAAATCAGTTTTATTTAATATTTCCTTATATTCATCATCATTCTGTGCCATCATTACAATCTCAGCATTTGGAGTCGCAACAATGTGAAGCCTGTCCTCCAATAAGAAATTTTCTACAATATCAACTGCCTTTTTCATCGTAACTTTATCTATTGGTACACCGAATATTACAAACCTATCAGCCATTTTTACACCTCATCATTTAGATTTATCAAATACATTAAAATTATTGTCAGACAATTTTCTAAGCTCTTCAAGATGGATTTTTAAATTATCAATAAAATTATCTCTATTATCTAAAATACTTTCTGCATAATTAACTAGCTCATCAGAAGAAAATTTATCTATCTTAAAAGATTTTAAATTTATTGACTTTAGAAAACCATCTATCTTCGGATCATAAGATATGCCTATAAATGGAACGAGGCTCACCAAAGCAAATACTAACGAATGTAATCTTACGCCGATAAGCAACTGACAATTTTTTACTATACCCAATATCTCTTTAGGTTCATACTTGCTCTTTATTATCTTATAAGGTGATTTTAAGTAATTTGCTACTTTTTCGCTTTCAGCGTCATCCTTATTATAATAAAACGGCAAAAATACCACTTCTAAATTGTATTTTTTTGATATATCGTCAACAGCTTTTGCCAACTCTACCCTTGATAGCTCGTTGTTGCCCCATTCTCTAGTACATACAACTATGTACTTTCCCTTATTTATTCCTTCATTCCTCAATATTTCTTCTAACCTTTCATCGCTACACGGGGCAAGATCTACAACAGGGTCTGCAGCAAGGATGACATTTTTCTCGATATTAAGTTCCTTTAAAAACATCATAGAATCCTTGTCCCTTACTGTAATCAAGTCAACCCTTCTTAAAATGAAGCTGGATAACAGTCTATTGTACTTACGCTCTAACGGTCCTATCCCTTGTCCCACAATGTATACCTTTTTTCTTAATAAAATCCCCAAAAAAATAATCGATAGGTAATACCATAAGCTTTTACTGCTGGTAATATCCTGTATTAAACTTCCTCCGCCACTTAACAATATATCCGTGTTTTTTATGGCATTAAAAATTTCTTTAAATGAATTCCTGTATATAGATTTAACATTATATCTAGACGATGTATTACCAGGTGTATTTGATAGCACTGTTATATCATTTATGCCCTTTTCTCTTAACCCGGCGATGATGCATTCCAAAACTGCATCGTCACCGGTGTTTTCAAAGCCATAATAGCCCGATATCAGAATTTTCATTATCTATACCTCCATGGCTTAATAGCACAATTTTGAACTAATAAAATCAATTAATCACTTTTCTCTTGTTTATATATCTAATTATAAAATCTACGACAATTAAAGCAACTACCCCTATTATTACTCCAAAAATCCAGCTTATGACTGTCCTCTCAAGCGCTATTTTAAGGACACTCTCTACATGACTCATCGTATTTGGCATAGATAGTATTCCAATTGATGCTAAGATGCCCAAAATGAAATTCAATGGTTTTGATTTATTTTTTGCTGCATATATGGCCAATATCAAAGCAGGATAACCTACTAAAAATTCTTTTGTCCTAGGTCTTGCGACAAGATAGTGTTCCAGTAAACTTCTAAATTTAAGCTCTATTGAAGTTGGCTTTATAACAGGTGAATTACCTGTCCTTGAAATATAAATAACGCCTATGACACCTGCAACTAAAACGGCTAGAACATGCCAAATTTTAATTTCAGTATTTAAGATTTTTATAGAAGCATCTGAAAGCTTCTTAAATGTATTTATACCACATACTTTATAGCAGTAATATGCTATATACACCACAACAGGAACTATAAATGAAAGTTTTACACCTCTAAAATAATCTAGTTTCAGCATGTACTTGCTGTCTGCCATTATTGCAGCTATTATTAAACCGCCGATCAAAGATATCAAAACAGTTTTAAAGAAAATAGACAAAGAATTTCTTACGTAATGGCTATCGTCACCATTCTCAATAATCTTTTTGCTCTCTTCTATAAAATATCCAATAGCCAATGATGGATATATTATCGACGACATCAATGCTACAGCTTTAACACCAAGATCGTTGTACTTGCTTAAAAGTAAAAATGCTGTAGATAAAACGCCTAATATAGTGAGTATAATAGAATATTTATCTTTAAGACCAAAAAGCATCAACAAAAGCACTCCACCTGCAACTACGCCAAGAGAAATCAAGATTTCAATTATTTTTGATTGATGAATTGGACTTAACGGTTTTACTATCCCTAAATTTAGTCCAGCGTACTGTGCAAGATTGTTTATATCTTTCAACATGGATATATTTTGTTTCATGTTAAATGCAGCAGTCTTTGTGGTATCTACCTTTGCTCTAATGTATACTATTCTTACATCTCTTTCAATAATAGACCTGTACCACCTATCTACTATGCCATTTACATCGTATTTATCTGTTTCCGCCTCTGATAAACCGTAAATTTTAGCACCTCTGTAATCATCAAATTTTGCAAATTTCTCTGTGCCAGCTTGCAGTTTTTTGCCCATAGGTGTATCGATTATGCCTATAGCCACACCATTCTTCTTAAACAAAGATGCAGCGTATGATATCTTATCAGGATTTCCCAAAACATCATTGCCACCAAATATGACTGTTTTGACATCATACTGTTTTAAAAGATCTATATAGCTTTGAATATCCTTATCCTTAATGCCGTTGTAATTCTCTATTCTCGGTATAATATCAAACCCCAACGATTTTATCATATCTAAATCATCTTTGTTAAAGCCTAAACCTTGATCAGCAAAAGTATCCATGTCCTCGTTGATTATAAATGCAAAATTTTTGCCTTTTTTAAGCACTGTTAATTTATTGCTTGGCACTCTTTTTGCCAAAGATGATTTTAAAAATTCATATACTTTAGGGTCATTTGTAGCTACAACGATGTAATCTTTCTGTACCTTTTTCTGACTGTCGTTTAAATTTTTTAGGTACTCAGCTAAAGCTGCATTACCTGTACTGTCTTTTAAATTATAAATATTTTCTACATCAGACAATTTATGTAATGATATATCGCCAATCTCTTGAAGTCTATTTAGCGTGACTTCAGGCACTGCAACCCCTTTTAAGCCATTTTCCTTAAATTTACTTAATACGTCTTGGATACTCGATCCTGTATTTGACGCTAGTTTTTCAAAATTGTAAAGATCTGCCACAGTTTCAACTGTGTTATACTTATTTTCAACACTAATTCTAGAAATATCTACAAATACGGACACAACTAATGACAAGACTATTAGAAACACTAGTATTCTTTTTAAGCTCAAAGAATATCGCTCCTTTTTCCTTTTAGTTATTATTTATATCACTAGAATTATATCACTTAAATATAACCTTGAGCAATACCATATTTTAGAAAAAAATAAAGCGCTTTTAAAGCGCACCTTAATTTTTTGTATATTTTCCCATAACTACTACAATCGTATAACTTTTCGCTTTTATTCCCCTACCATCGGACCTTGGAAACAGCAAAAGATGATTTGCTGGTATCAAAGCATTATTTTTTAAATCTTTACCACCTGTCAAATCTGACACTCCATCAGTGCTTGTAACGATCGTTGAAGAATTATCTGTTCTGACGATGGCTTCAGAACCTTGATACAGAGTAATGCTCTCACCTGGATTTAACTCAACTATATCATAGCTGCTTGCTGTTCCACCACCAGCTTTACTGTCTACATAATTTTTTAAATCATCGAATTTACTGTCCACATAGCTTTTAGTTACTAAAGGATCTTGTTGGCTTCCGGGGTCTGATGTTGAGCCCGCATAAACTATTCCAAGTACAGCTATTATTGCAAATATTAATATTAATGCATAAATTTTCTTCACTATGTAAACCCCCTTTTTATTCTATTTTATACTTAAATTCTACTATTTTCAACAACGATTACCTAAGGAAATGTTTTAAAAAACATAAAAATAAAAGGACATTACTTTGTTTAGTCCTTTAAAAATCTATTAACCCTAGGCTTATTTGCAGCGCCTCATTTACTTTTTCCATCATCTCTTGATCAAAATGACCTATTTTTTCCCTAAGCCGCTTTTTATCTATAGTCCTAATTTGTTCCAACAAAATAACAGAATCTTTATTAAGTCCGTATTCAGTCCCATTTATCTCAACATGTGTTGGCAATTTAGCCTTGTTTATTTGAGATGTTATTGCCGATACAATAACTGTAGGACTGTACTTATTGCCGATGTCGTTTTGTATAACAAGTACGGGCCTAACACCACCCTGTTCTGAGCCAATTACAGGGCTTAAATCAGCATATAAAATATCTCCACGCTTTATAATCATATCAATCACACTTTTTTAATTTTTTTTCATATCCGTTAAAACATTCATTGTCAGCGGTTAGGCCCAATTCCGCAAGTTCTGCATTTATTGCCGCCATCTCAAGGTACCCTTTTTTCATGCTCTCCCTTATTTTCATCTTCTTTCTTTCCTTGATGTACAGCTTCATAGCTTCTCTTATAAATTCACTGCGGTTTCTATTTTCCATAGCTGCAAGCACATCAACTTCTTCCAGTAAGCTCTCCGGCAAACTGACGAGTATTCTTTTTGTCTCGCCCACAATTATGACCTCCTAACACACTTATATAATTTATTATATACTGCTATATATATTAATGTCAATCTTTATTATTTTTATACATAATATTTAACATTTTAAATAATTTTCTACTTTTGTTATCTCTCCATTAAATATATATATTCTTGGTACCCTTCTGGATATTCCACAATATACTTCATAAGAAATAGTTTTTAATTTATTTGCTATTTCATCTGCACTTACGATTTTGCCGTCTGATTCACCCATAATCGTGGCAACATCGCCTTCTTTTACGCCTTCAATTGACGTTACGTCCACCATACATTGATCCATGCATATCTTCCCCACAATAGGCGCATATTTACCTTTTATTATGACACTGTGATTATTTGACAATAGTCTATTTAGTCCATCTGCATAACCAATAGGCAATGTGGCTATACGGCTTTTTCTGCTTGTCTTGTATGTCCTATTGTAGCTTATATACTCACCCTCTGGAACATCTTTTATATATACAATTTTAGACCTTAGTGATATAGTGCATTTTAAGCTGATCTTTTTATCAACTTCTTCTGACGGATAACTTCCATACAGTATAATGCCAGGCCTTACCATGTCAAGATGCGTTTCAGGCAAATCTAATATTGCAGCACTGTTTGCAATATGCCTTATTGGGATATCTATTCCACTTCTTTTTAATCGATCCGTAAGATCATTAAATATTTTAAATTGCCGCATAGTGTATTCTTTATCCCTTTCATCGGATGACGAAAAGTGGCTGAATATGCCTTCTATATAAATTCCTTTCAGCGAAGTCATGGCAACAATTTCCTCATATGCTTTATTCATATCGTTGTAGCCAATGCGTCCCATGCCGGTATCAATTTTTACGTGAATTTTCGCATCTTTCCCTTGCTTTATGGCTTCTTTTGAAATTTCCTTCACATAGCCTAGCTCAAATGCAGTCTGTGTAATATCATACTTTACAATTACATCTGCAAACTTCGACGGTGTGTATCCCAATACTAGTATGGGTTTACTGATTCCGTGCTCTCTCAATTCCAGCGCCTCATCAATCGTAGCTACGGCGAGATAATCAACACCGCATTTAATCAATTCTTTCGATATCTCATATGATCCATGACCATACGCATTTGCTTTTACAACAGCCATTATCCCAGCCTTTTTATCTGTTATTTTTCTGATCTCTTTGTAGTTGTGAATTATATTATTAAGATTGACTTCTGCCCATGTTGGCCTATATAAATTAAGCATATATACCTCCAAATTATATTAAAGAATTTAAAATCATCAACACTTCATCAGAACTAACTTTTTCATTAGAAAACACATCGATTATTAATCCATTTCTGTCAACAACGTATTGATTGCCTTTTTTATAATACGTAATATCGCCGCTTTTCTTTTTTTCAAAGCCTTTTCCGTCAAAAGTATAAACACTTTCAACAATTTTTATTATATCATTACCGTTCAAATATGTTAAATTAATTGCATTATTATTTGACATATCTATACTGACATTTACAAGTACATAATTTTCCGGTATATATTCAGGAAATACTGGATTTATACCTGTATATTTATATACATCTTTTATATCTATAGATAAATCATTTTGTATATTCATATATCTGCTAAATGTAGAAATATCGCTTTGACTAAAAAGTCCATCTTCTAGCTGAGGATTATACATAAAATTTTTGTATCTTATCTCTGCAAAAAGCTCTCCATTTATATCGTATATTTTCATAGATGACGGCTTAAAATCTTTTTTTGAAAACTCCATCACCTCATTGTACATGAAAGTATTTCCTTCTAGAATAGGAACGTCAATGCAGTAATATTCCACACCATCTTCTTTTTTTATCTCTCTAGCCATTTTAAAATTATTTATAAATGAGGCAAAAAGGGAATACGCAGGTATGTTCTCACTATTGTCTTCAATAAAGGTCTGATTAACCTTTGAAAAATAAACGTAGCTTCTGCTTCCATCAAATACGATCACTTTATCAGGTTTATCCGACTCATCATATATTTCCATGCGGTACTTCCCATCTTTGTAAAGCTGCTTCATACTATACTTCTTTACATTTTTGTTATTATGAAGTTCAATATCTACATCTGAAGTATAACTTTTCAAATTATCAAGAGACTTTTTTATATTAGAGAATGCATCTCCTTGAGGCTTTTTTATGCATCCTGAAAATGCAATAGTCATCATCAGTAGAAGTGCCAATAAAAGCCTCTTCAATCACATCACCTCTTCACAATTTTATAGCATACGGAATATGCTCAATTATATTTGTGGCCGTTACACCATACTCTCCATACTTGTCTGCCGCCAGATCACCTGCTTTTCCATGATAAAATACGCCATATACTGCTGCTTTTATGCTAGTCAATCCCTGTACCAAAAACGAAGAAATCATCCCAGTTAAAACATCTCCAGATCCAGCCGTCGCCATGCCGGGATTCCCCGTACAATTAATATATATGCCTTCAGTGTTACTTCCTATTACTGTTCTTGAACCCTTAAGCACAAGTGTAACTTTATACTTATCAACAAATTTTTCTACTGTATCATATATATTTTTATTTATATCATCGATAGAAATACCTAAAAGACGTGACATTTCCCCCATGTGAGGCGTCAAAATAATGTCTTTACCATAAATGATATCTACCATATCTGATAAAACATTTAAAGCATCTGCATCCAGTACTATTGGTTTATCTATTCTTAATATTATCTCTTTTACAAATGCTTTTACATCCACACTATTAGAAAGCCCAGGTCCTATCGCCACCGCATCTACCGTCTTTGAAAGATCTAAAACTTCTTCGACTGAACCTATATAAAATGCCCCATCTTTGTCATCTACACCGTATGTTATAATCTCTTTTAAACTTTCCTGTAAGATAGGCTGAATAGTTTTAGGAACCGCTAATTTTACAATTCCACAGCCAGTTTTTATTGCACTCATGGCGCACAATGCCGCAGCCCCCGTCATATTCTTTGAACCAGCTATAATCAATAGTTTTCCATAATCGCCTTTATGCGTATTTCTACTTCTTCTAGGCAAATTCACATCTTCCTGTGAGACGATGTGATATTTGCAATTAAAGCTATCAATCAAATTTTTTGGTATACCTATATCTGCGACAATAACATCACCTGCATAATCTACACCTGGATATACGGCAATGCCTTTTTTCATAAACTGCATCGTTATCGTCTTATTAGCCTTAACTGCACATCCTTCTACATGTCCATTGTCACCATTTATTCCGGAAGGTATGTCGATAGATATAATGTACTTTCCAGATCCATTTATAATTTCTATCAAATCCTTGCCTATTCCTGTTATCTCTCTATCAAGTCCAGTGCCGTACAGCGCATCTATTATTAAATCACATTCCTTGATATTCTTTTCAAAAAATTTTAGCTGTTCTTTTTGCAGTATTTCTGCAACAAAAATTCCCATATTAACTATTATGTCGAGATTTTTCTTAGCATCCCCTGTAATTGTCCCTATACTGGCTATAATAAAAACTTTCACCTCAAACCCGCTGTTAAATAGATACCTTGCGGCTACATACCCGTCTCCGCCATTATTCCCCTTTCCGCACAAAATGATGACATTGTTTTTCTTATTTTCCAATAAATATTCTTTTGAATGTTCTGCCACAATCCTTCCTGCATTCTCCATCAAGCATATGGACGGTACTCCTACTACATTTATAGCCATAGACTCAATATCTCTCATCTCTTTGTTTGAAACAATTTTCATATTAACCATCTCCATAAATTATTTTTGTTATGTATATTATAATCTGAATAACATTATAAAAAAAGAAGGCTAAAAGCCCTCATATAGCAATTTTACATTCCTTTGCATATTCGTCATAATCAGCTATGTACTCAAAGTACATATCATCAATTATGTCTGATAGGTGTAGTGGAGACAAGTCTTCATCGCAAAATTTCCTTGCCAATGCTTCGACTTTGTCCTTATATGGACTTATATGTACCACAGCATCCCCAAATTCTTTTTCAATTGTGTTCTCTGCAATTACTTGCTCTGAAATTTCGATTCCAAAGGAAGGAACTTCGACGTTTTCGCCGCCATTAAATACATTTACCTCTGATTTTACAACAGCATACTTCCTCACAATCATTTTGTCGCCATAGTTTATTGTCGATACATATTCGCTTACTCTTTTGTAATGCATCTTTAGAACCCCCTTAATTCGTTCTAAGCTTTAAATTTTTATCAAAGATTTACTATTAATGTAAAAATTCTATTATAATATTCTATTTATCCCTCAAAAATCCTTCTTTTTTTTAGAATATTTTTTATCGACAGAAAATGATATAATTTTTCATCTGTAAACATTTAACGTCACATAAATAGCTAGTTTCCTTGCTTTATGAAAACAAATCAACCAGATTAATACACTATAATGGTGAAATATGTCGAAAATATTTTTAGACAATAAAAACAAAATTTAAAAAGGACTTCTTTAAAGAAATCCTTTTTTAACGGCTTCTTATGTAATCAATAAACTGTTTTGCAGATCTAGGTGACATTCCATTGTGCCATACGCACCATCTAAGGGATTCACTTTTTAATGTATCCATGTCTAAACTAATGCCGTATTTTTGAGCCAGTGATTCTACGATTTTTAGATATCCCTCCTGATTTGGGGACATGAACGTAATAGTTATTCCAAATCTATCCGCAAGCGACAACTTTTCTTCTTTTGTATCCATCAAATGAAGCTCATTTTGAACACTGTCATCTAAATACTCTCTTATCAAGTGCCTTCTATTAGATGTAGCGTATATAATTACATTTTCGGGAAGCTTTTCAATACCACCTTCCAGCGTAGACTTCAATATTTTGTATTCAGTTTCATTTTCTTCAAATGATAAATCATCCAAAAATAAGATAAATTTCAGTCCTCTGCTGCTTATAATATTTATTATCTTGTTTAGATCCATCATATCTTGGCGACTTACTTCAATCAGTCTGAGGCCCTTTATGTAGTACATATTAAGCACAGCCTTTACAGTAGATGATTTGCCAGTTCCTCTATCCCCATACAACAGTATGTTTGACGCAGGAAGTCCTCTCATAAACCTGTTCGTGTTATCTATGACGATTCTATGCTCTTCTTCGTATCCTATAAGATCATCAAATTCCACAGGATCAGAATGTTCAACGCCGATAAGCTCCCCATTATCCCATCTAAATGCCCTGTATCTATTGAATAGACCGCAACCATTTTTGTTATAATAGTCGATTATCTCGTCTATAGTCTTACAATCTAGTATATCTGCAATATCACCTTTGTTCCAATGATTAATAAGATTTTCCCACGGCGGCATATTAAAGGATAAGTGTTCTTCCATGTATCCTATTAAATCCACATCTGCAAGTTTTTTTAAGGTTTCTAATTCTTTTTCTGCCGCCATTTTAAGCCTTTTATCTATCATGTCTTTACCAAACTTCTCAGATAAAAGGCTAAAAATATTTTCATCAACTTTTACTAAATCATTAATTTTAGACTTCCATATATCAGTATAGACATTGTTCTTTACTGCGTATTTCGTCAACTCAGAATACAATTCGCTATACAGTTTATATACGCCATCTACATCCGGCTTTTCATCAGATATAAAGTCTAAAATTTTAACAAATTTTTTAACTGTATCGTCATTAAGCACATTTTTGTATATTACGACTCTTCTCAAATCTTTTATCAATCTACTTAAATATTGTTTAGTCACAACAATTATCCCCCTTTTACAATTTATATTACTTTTATATATACTTTTCTACTTCTAGGACCATCAAATTCGCAAAAATATATTCCCTGCCATGTTCCTAGCTGAATTTCTCCGTTTTCTACTATCAAATTGGCAGAGTTGCCCACCAAAGCCGACTTTATATGTGCATCTGAGTTGCCTTCCATATGCTTAAAACGTATATTGGGAATTATTTCATCCAATCCTCTAATAATATCATCTTTTACATCAGGGTCGGCATTTTCGTTTATTGTCACGCCAGCCGTTGTGTGGGGCACAAAGACAGTACAAATTCCGTCTTTTATGCCGCTTGATTTTATCGCGCTTTTTACTTCCTCTGTTATATCTATCATGGATTCTCTAGAATGCGTGTTTATTTTCAATATTGTCATAAAACCACCCCGTTCTTGATTATTATATAAATTATAGCAAATTTGTTTTTAAAGATAAAATCATTCAGCACTTACTTTGAATCTAACATGAATAAAAATTTTTTATAAAATCAGTGACTTCACCTACAGAATATATAAGAAGCCTATGCAGCGCCCTCGTACATGCAACATACAAAAGCCTTCTATCAAATTCAGTTTTATAATTTTCTTTCGATACGTTAAAAACAAGCACTGCATCAAATTCTAACCCTTTTGCAGCATACGGCGTAATAACATTAATGCCTTCTACTATTTCTTCATCGCTTGAATCTAAAATCCTTAAATCAATCTTATTTTTCATCATCCTGTAGACTTCTTTCAATTCATCTTTCGTCTTGCAGATCACTGCAATAGTCTTATACCCATGACTTAAAAGCATATCCATATCTTCAAGCATAACATTACATATTTCCTCAAAGCTATTTTTTTGGACTAAACGTGGTTTTTCGTCATGCCTATCAAATGGTATTATTTTTGGAGAGTGTTTAAGCAATTTTCTGTTGAATTCATTTATTTCATAAGTCGACCTGTAACTTTTTTCTATGAAAAATTTTTTGACTTTCATTCCTTCAAAAACATCTTCTATTACATCGTAAAAAGCGACGTCTACTTCTCTATCCAGCGTCTGAAAGACATCCCCTAATATAGTAAACTTAGCACCTTCAAATATTAATTTGAAAATTTCATAAAAGATACGTGGATAATCCTGTGCTTCATCTACAACTACGTGTTTTATTCTTTTATCGATTTTAAATCCTTCAATCTTGCACTTCAAGTACAAAAGAGGGCCACAGTCTTCATAGCTTATAAATCCACTTTTTAGCGACCTATCTGTCATGTGAGCAATTTCATCTATACCCTCTGGTAAATTTATCCCATGTGAAAGCTTTTTTAATAGATCCATATTTGAAAATAACAGCTTATAAACATCAAAGTAGTTTATTTGAGTAAAACTGCTTATCTGATTTTTAATTGCCTTCATCTCTTTTATGGATAAAAGCCGACTGTATGGCTTTACTTCAAACTCATGTTCCTTATAATTTTCAACGAATTTCTCAATCCTTGAAATCCTTTCTTGCCTTAAGAGATGAATTTTTTCAAATATCATTTTTTCTATTCGCTCTAGTCTTTTCTGTATAGGACGATTTATCTTGTTATTTAAAAATTCATTTTTTAAATCCTGCCTCGTGTAAATGACTTTTCCATCATAATATATATCTGTAAACTCGATCATTTTTCTTTCATAGTATGATACAAACCTGTCTAAGATCTTGACAAATTCCAAAGAGCCTTTAAATCTTATTGAATCAGCTTTTATTTTATCCTCATTTGAAGCAAGTCTCTCGATGTATTCTGACTTTTCCTCTATCGTTCCACTGTCGCTTAAAACATCTTTCAAAAAATCCTCAAAAATAATCTGATTTACATTTTCCTCTCCTAGCTCAGGTAATACATTTTTTATATACTGGCTGAATATATTATTCGGTGAAATTATAAGTATATCATCTTTTTTTAAATTTTTATCTCTACCAAAATACAATAGATATGCTATTCTGTGAAGTGCTATTGACGTTTTTCCGCTTCCTGCAACACCTTGTACAATCAAAATATCGCTGTCTGTGTCTCTTATAATGATGTCTTGCTCCCTTTGTATCGTCTCAACAATCGTCCTCATTTTAGCTGTCGAATTTCGGCTCAATACCTCTTTTAGTATTTCATCATCTATCACCAGATTACAGTCAAAGTAATACTTAAGCTTAGAATTTTTAATCGTATATTGCCTTTTTAACACTACATTTCCTTCTACAATGCCGTCAGGTGCTATAAAATAAGCCCTGCCCTTTTCGAACTGGTAAAATATGCTTGATATAGGCGCTCTCCAATCATATACAAGTATATCAAATGTATTTGGATCTCTTAAAGTGTGCAAACCAATATATATTTTTTCTCTTTCGTCTGATCCATCTTCGACGAAGTCGAATCTTCCAAAATACGGCGAATCAAGCATTTTATTAAATATATTTAATTCTTTCAATGTATTATTGTAATACATCGTCTGTCTTTTAATCTCCATCAAATATGGATTCACTTCTACAAGATTGTCAAAATTGCTGGGAACATTAGGTGCATTTTCCATAACTGCATTTCTTAATTCCAAAAGATTTGACTCCTCTATCATAAGCAATTGTCTCAACCTATAAAGCTCATTCTTGATAAAATCGATAGTCTTATTAAGATATCTTAATTCTGCCTGATAATCATCAACGTATTCCATTTTATCACGCTCCTAAAATTTTTGCTTAGACATTGCTTATTAACATTATACCCTGTTCGTGTTGATACATATTCTGTGGATATTGTGGATAAGTTTGTTAATAACTGAATTTCAATTGTTGTCAATGTGAATTACATGTTAGCACAGCAAAAATAGTTCTTAATACAAACAACGCTGTTTTTACATATAAAAAAATCATAGCTTTAAAAATAGCTTGTACACATAGTAAAAAGACAATAAATTCGTCAAAACTGATATAGGAACCAAAATTTTAAAACTTATATGTTTTGTCTTATGGTGGAATACAAGCTTTCAATTAAATTTTAAAACAAATATTTCAAAAAATAAACTACCAGTATAAAAAATATTTATTCCTATCATTTTACTGTGATTTAAATCACATTATTTTAAAATATGTTCTGCTATACTATCATTAGAAAAAGGAGGATGTCAATTATGGAAAATAAGATTGATAAATTAGCAGATATCTTAAAAAGGTTAAACAACAATGAAGATCCTGACTCTGTTAAAAACGAAGCAAGAGAACTAATAGAGGATCTTACTGCTGAAGAATTGTCTTTAGCTGAGCAGAAATTAGTCGATGAAGGAATTGAAGCGGAAGAATTAAGAAGTCTTTGCTCTGTTCACATAGAGATGCTAGAAGGACAGTTAAATGATTTAAAGGCATCACTGCCACAAGATCATGTATTAAATACGTTTATAGAAGAGCACGATGAAATACTTAAATTGCTTGATAGACTGGAACAGTTAAACTCTAAAATACAGAAAATGAAATCATCTGAAGAAAGTGCGACAATATTCAGCGACCTTAAAAATACTGCTGAAGGCATTTTAAGCGCTGAAAAACATCATAAAAGAGAAGAAGATGTGCTATTCCCTGAACTAGAAAATCTCGGCATAACAGGTCCAACGAGAATAATGCGGCTTGAGCATGATGAGATAAGATTAAGAAAAAGGATGTTAGTTGAATTATCAAACAGTGTCAACTTCCTTGACTTTACAGACTTTAAAAATAGAGTAAATGAGCTATCAAACTATATCGTATTTAACATGAGAGATCACATATTTAAAGAAAATTATATCCTATATCCAACAGCTTATGAAGCTATAGCTGATGATAATCTTTGGAGCGACATGAAAAAAAGATGTGATGAAATAGGCTACTGCCAATTTACGCCTTTAATATAATATTTTAGGTGGTATCATTTGATACCACCTTTTACGTTTTTAAATCTTTTTCTGCATAAAGTCTATCTGTCTTCAATATGTGGCTTTCTATCCAATCAACAACAAAGTTTAAAATTTCCTTTATGTATTCATCTTGGTTTTCATCTACCTTGTCCAAATCTATGTTGTTTATCTTCTCTTTGAAGTCATCATGCAATACCTTATGTGAAAGCAGCTTCCTATACCCTATGCTTTTCATATAATTTTCTTCATAATCAAAATGATATACGGCATAATTTTTTAAATCTTTGATTATATCAACAATACGATCATACTTGTCCAAATGAAACTCATCTTTTAGAAGGTCATATGCTTCATTAGCAATATCAAATATCCTTTTATGCTGTTTGTCTATTTCTTCAACGCCTAAGCGAAATTCTTCCCTCCACGTTATCATTTTAATCTCCCCTTTGCGATATTTCTCTTCTCATACAATTTTAATATATTGGAATATTTAAAACAATATCTTTCCCGTACAAAAATTTTGATGGTCTCAATGTTTAAAAAATAGTATAATAAATACTGTGCAAATAATGATTCGGGGTGATTTCAATGAAGTATAAAATGGTAGTAGCCGACGCAGATGGAACTTTATTAAATGATAAAAAAGAAATAACAGTCGCAACAAAGAATAGCATTGAAAAATTTCGTGACAAGGGCGGTATTTTCACATTAGCAACTGGTCGAGGAATTTTATCTGCAACACCGTATATAAATGAGCTTAATATAGATGTACCTGTTATACTATTTAATGGATGTATGATATATAATCCCGTAGATAAAAAAATATTATTTGAAAAATATCTTTCAGATGATCTATACAAGCTTACAGCGAATCTGTGGCAAGAAGGAAGGTACAATGTCGACATACTTGTATACAGTATAGACGGCATATTTGTCAATAAAATTTCCGATTTCATCAAATCATATATGGCTATAGAACACGTCAAATGTGATATTGTAGATGACCTTTCCAGCCTTAATAAAATAATAAAAGTATTGTTTAGAGGCAACAGCAAAACGTCTTTAAAGCTTGTAGACGAAATAAGGCAATTATCAGACGAGCCTTTTACGTGCGTACAGTCAGATGAATTTTTTATTGAAATATTGCCCTACGGCGTTACAAAAGGTTCAGCTCTCGTAAAATTGTGCAACATATTAGACATAGATATAAAAAGCGTTGTAGCAATAGGTGATCAAGACAATGACAGAGAAATGATTTTAAAGGCAGGATGCGGCGTAGCCATGGGAAATGCCGATGATAGCATAAAGAACAGTGCCAATTATATAGCTAAATCTAATCTTGAAGATGGCGTAAGCGACATATTGGAAAAAGTCATTAATGAAGAAATTTAAATTTAAGAAATTAAAATAAGCCGGATTAACCGACTTATTTTAATTTCTATCATCTGCTTTGGAAATCATATACCATTTTTGAGATTTCTCTTATTACAGTGTATGCATCTGAATTATCAGAACCGTCCACATTATTGCCCATAACCGTCAATATATACGGTTTTGACGGATAAAATACTATCGCAGTATCATTTACCACATCGGAAAGATTGCCAATCTTATGAGCAACAGTTATATTGCTTGGCAGCGGATATGAAATCCTGTCATTGTATATGGTATTTTCAAGGTAATTTAGAAGTTCTCCTGCAGTGCCGCTGTGAGCATTTACATAATTTAATAAGTTTTCCATATACAAGCTCAAATCTCTCGGTGATGTGATATTACTTGTATACGGTATAACATTAGCACCCATGCTTTTCATAAAGTTTAAATAATTATCGTATCCTACAACTCTCATTATCATGTTTGAAGCTATATTATCACTTTCTTCAATTGATCTTCTAGAAAGTTCCCTTATTGTATAATAAGTTCCTACTGGATCGTACTGTATAGAACCTGAGCCGCTTTCGTAATCCTGTGATGTATACTGCACTTCCATGTTAGGATCTATCTTACCTTCAGTTATCAATGTGTATAGATAAAAATTAAGAGGAACTTTATAGGTGCTTGCAGCAACAAAAGAATCATATCCATTTATGTCAAAAGTCTCGCCAGAATTTAAATCTATAAAATATACACCGTACTTCCCTGGATGCTGACTAAGCAATGTCTCAATATTATTTTTTAATTCTTGATAATTAGCGGCATTATCAAGCTGAGGCGGTACCACAACCGGTGGATGCGGTATCAGCAATTTTTCTCCTGTGTACAACGACGCATTGCTGTTGAGCCCATTCTCATCTAAAATGTCTTGAATCGAAGTTCCAAATTTTTTTGCTATAAAATAAATATTGTCATTAGGTTGTACATAATAAACGACTGGATTGCTCCACGTCGCATTCTGTATAGCAGAGTACGTTTTGGAACCAACAATGCCATCAGCAACTAAGTTCTCTGCCTTCTGAAAATTCAGAACTCCTTTTAATGTGTTATTGCCAAAAATACCGTCGATAATACCGGTATCAAATCCAATATTATTCAGTATGCTTTGAAGTTTTAAAACATCAGTGCCGTACGTTCCGGCATATAAAAGCCTTGACCCAAAACTAAATTGAGGAAGACTATTATCACCATATGAAATTGTAGGCACAAACGCTATTAAAAGGATAAAGAAATATAAAAGCATCTTTTTAAGTCTTCTCAACATGGATTCCCCCTTGGTATGATATATCCATGTACATATTATATATATATGCTTTTATATTTCATTAGTATATATTATCCTAAAATACCATATTATTTACTCTATAATATTAATAACAAATATACACAACAGTATCAAATCTTGATAAGCATCTTGTCAAGATAATATCTCCTAATAAACAAGGAAGCAAGAAATCAATTCATTTATCTAAATTCATTTCAAATTCAATCTCATGTTTAATCGGTATGCCAAAATCTCCCAATAACGGTATCGACGGCTTTAATTTTCTCGCAACATCCACAGCATTGTTATGTATTCTCACCATATCAAACCCGCGTTTTTGGTAAAAACGAATTGCGTTTATATTGTCATTTGTCGTAACCAATTTTATTTTTGTACATTTTTTATTGATTGCCTCTTCGATGATCTTATTTAGAAGAGCAGTTCCAATACCTTGATTTTCCTTCAAACTGTCTAAAGACATGATTTCACATTCACTATCCTTAATTCTATATGTCGCTAACCCTACAATTTCTTCATTTTCATATGCAATAAAGCCTTCTAATTTTGTCATATCGACTATTTCACCACCAACGACCATTTCAGTTGAAAACCAGCGAGATTTTATAAAATCATTTATGCGTTGACGATCATCAATTGATATTGGTTTAATGTGCATATTCATTACATCCCTTCTGTGCTGTATTAATCATTTTGTATATTTATTTCAATCTTCAAAAAATAGTTTCAGCTTGTTTGAAGGCAGCAGGGCAATATTCGATTCAATTTCAAAACAAAACACTTAAAAAATATTTTCGATTACGTAAAGCCTTTTTTTATCAGGAACAAATACCAAATATATTACCGAAAAGTCTTCTTTCTTTTTTAAATAATATTTATATTTAGATTTAAAATCTGGCATGCATTCATTCGGAATAGTTAAAGAATTTAGGACATGATTTATTGCTGATTCTATTTACACATTATTACCACATACCATTTTATAGGTAGCTCAATATCACCATTTAATGGCTGTACTAAGTCAAGTAGTTCTCTGCCTCCACTTATAAATTCAAAATTGCTCATATACAATCCCTAGTTTTTACAATGTTAAATAGAGTTACTTTACATCCAAAATAAACATGTGCCCTGATAATTTTTATAATGTCCTTATGAATTCAACTAACTTTTCCACATCAGCAATATCTGCATTGACTTTTAATGCATTATCAAACACATTGTATGCATCCCTATCATTTTCATATAGCCATTTTAAAGATTTCTTTGGTCCCAAATACCATAAACCTTTGATATTAAAGTAAATTTCTAATGAATCTACAAGTAACCAATGATATCTAAAATTACCTTCTATATCTTCTTTTTGTGCTCTATTGAGCATCTTGGCAAGCCAATTTTTTAGAAAATATTTTTTCTCTGCTGTCAATTGTTCAGGCCCTTTTTTAAACTGCTTATCTATTTCTTTAAGAAAATTATCGCACTTATTTCTTTTATCCAAAAGTATCTTGCCATCTCTAATATGAAGAAATTGAATAAAGTTATCCATCATACTTGTTTCATAAATCCAGGCATCTAGCTGTCTACCGCTAATTATAGATGTGTCATTCTCTGCCACAGGATTGTCGCAAAAGCATAATAAATCTATATCACTTTCTTCTGTAAAATCTCCATTAGCATAAGAACCATATAATATTATTGAATGGCAATTATACTTTTTTATCAAATATTCTTTAACATCTCTTAACGTATCATTCATGAATTAATCCTCCATAAAATTAAATCTATACTTCAAAAGTCATTCCATCATAAGCAAACACAATGTCTTTGTATTGCTTTTGTAATTCCAAATAATCGTCATATGACTTGCCCCAGTCTTCTTCTATATGGGTGATAATAACCTTTTTGATGCCATAATCATTTTTAAGCTGCTCAATTTCATTCATGCTAAACAATTCATTTCTAAGACTATTATTTTCTTCTAAAATAAAACCATCTTTTAAAATTTCGCCAATGACGGTATTCCCAATTATCATAATATCTGTGTCTGTGAAAATGTCATTATTAGGAAACGGTTTTACATCACATGGAGCATAGATAGCTTTTCTTTTCCCTTGCTCAAATACAAATACGGTCGCTGAATTTGCCTTAATAAACGTTATTTTTATATCATCTAAATAAACAAAATCTGATACAACTTTTCTTTTTATAATATTTCTGATATTTTCATAATAATCTAAATAAGAACCAAATTTTGAGCCTATAGAATTCACATCAGACATAACATGGTCCATAGCAAAAACATCTATTGGATTTGAACATTCTTTTCCTTCTGAAATTTGAAGCCAATCAAGACGCATATGTTCAAAGACTCTCATGCCAAGCGTGTGGTCAGGATCTATATGACTAAACAAAACAGAATTAACTTGCTGAATATTAGCATAATTTAACGCATGGACTATATCTTCCGGTGTATCTACTAATAATTTTAAATCATCTAAAAACAGGCTGCAGCCGAATCTTGAATAAGGTTTACCTTTTTCTCTCGCCTCTTTACAAATTTTGCATTTACACAACGGTCTGGGTATTGCAGTGCATCCTCCACTTCCTAATATTATAAATTTCATGAGTTTTCCTCCTCTAAATTAATTCACAAAGCCATAGCACCTTAATGCCATAAAACAAAAATTTTACCATAATTTAAAACTTTGAACTATTTATCATCTATTCGTCTTTCCCTCAATATAGTCAATAGATATTTTTATAACTTTTACTTTTTCACCGGCGCTTTTTATATACTCTTTTCCTTTGTCCATACACTGACCTGCGTATTTCTCTAATATAGCTATAAGAACCAAGTATTTTTCATCGCCATTAACTTCTGAAGCCTTACCAAATAGTATCACGCTTTTATATTTTGTAGTAAACTTTTCCGGGACAGGATCTACTTCCCCTACAATACAAAATGATACTTTGTCATTGTTTCTTATATTATCTAGTTTGTGACCTACTGTTGCACAATGAAAATATATGCTATTGTTTAAGTATACATAGCTTAACGGTACCCCATATGCATAGCCATCTATACCTACTGTAGATAAAACTCCATACTGACACTTTTTTAATACTTCAATTATTTCATTATTGTCCATTTTTCTGTCTTGCCTTCTCAATTCTCTAAACATTTTCTCATCCCCCAACTGAAGAATGTTTATAAACCTTTTGGAATAATAATGCTTTTATATTTATAATTTCATCATAAAACATGTGTTAAGTGTTATAGAGTCAACTTTATTATCATGGAGTGGCGATTATTTTAGTTATATAACTGACCAAAAACTGTTATCCTATTTTATTTCAACTCTTGCTGTTTCTAGCCATTTGTCTAATGCACCTTTGCTAAATATATAATCATTACCTATTTTGATATAGGGTATCCCTGAATCTTTTTCATTAACAAGGTCTAATAATTTACTCTCCTCAATTCCTAAATAAGAAGATGCTGTAGATAAATCATAAGTATTTCTTGTGTAAACAACATTATCATTGTTATTGTACATATTATTTACGATATTACTTAATCCTTGTGACATATCAGACAAACCAGTGCCAACATAATCTCCATTACTTCTCATTCCATTTGCAATGATAACAGCACTTATAATAATAGATATTGATAAACAAAAGATAGAAAATGGCAGTGCCTTATCTTTTAACATAGTATAATCACTCTCCTTTAATAACTCATAATACTCTATAATTCCGTATCAATAAATCTATCCTGATAATACGGAATATAAGAATATACTAAAACAGTAATACCTCTTATTGCCATAGTCTCTCTGGTTACCTTGCGAGTTTTTCTTGCTATTTTTATCAAACAATTTGATATCGCAAAAGGATTAGTCTTCGAATTAGGCACTTTTTCAGCCATTTCAAAAACACCATCAGTAATTTCATAAACTCCCTTTTGATTAGCTTTAACAAAAGGAATAACAATAGTGTTAATAACATCTTGTTTGTAAGTATTAAAAAGCGGATATATATAGGACAATTCTTTTGTAGCTTTTGTTTTTAAAATAAGTTTCTCGGTGTCACCCTTCAATATATATGTAAACATATTTAGAATTTAAAGTCTATAATACGATTTACCTTATCTACTTCTTTTGGCAGTTTTTTCGCTATATCCTCTATGAATGCTTCTGAAATATTTAACAGCTCACTTGTCCTATCCGAATAAATAAAAGTTGTTTTATTCCCTAATAACTTTTCATAATAATTGGTACTTATAGAATCTGCCAGATACATTAGCCTTACTTCATTGCTAACTTGACTGTTTATGAATGGAGTATGATGATATCCTACAATTTCTGCAATTTCTTCCGGTAACCCCCACTCTTTACATATCCACATTCCGATTTCTGCATGGGTCAGTCCACTTAATACAATCTTTCCTGCTGCTATTTGATGCAATCCTTTTAATTGTAATGTATGAATTTTATCTAAATGTTCTGGCAAACAAATGTCTAAAACCGTTACACCAATATCATGAATTAATCCATAGGTAAACATTTTGTCCTTATCACATAGACAAGTCTCGGCTGCAATCATATAACTAGCAATGGAAGTACCAATACAATGCTTCCAGTATATTTCATTATTGAATATCTTTGCCCTTCCATTTCTATTTGGCAATAATAATCTAGTTATATATGCGATAGCAATAATTCTAGTATTTTTAGCACCTAAATACAAAACTGCATCTTTTAATGATAATATTTCACGGTTTAATTTTGAATTATAATTTAATATTTGTATTAAGGTTGATTCTAGTTCTGGAATATTGGAAAACTTCTCAATGCATTCATCTATATTAAACTCACAAGGTTTTAATAACATATTTAGGATTTCTCCAAATGCCTTTGGTATTTTGGGCAAGTAATTTGATTCCTGAATTAGTTTAATAATTGGATGATTTTGCATTTATAGTCCTCCTTAGCAACTCTGTATTTCAATGTTTATACTTATAGTGATTCCTGTTTATTTTGTTTAAAATAAAATCTTTTTTATTATTCACCTTTGCACTCTTACAGTTTTCAAAGATAACTAAGAATTCATCTCAACCATAGCGTATTGCCTTATCGCTATCACGTCTGGAGTCTTTCAAAATACTCTTTATATGAATCACTCAATATTTTTAAATTCTCAATAAATATATCGTAATAACCGCTCTCTTGCTGAAACTGTAATACCTTATTGGTTTCAGTTATGTATGATTCAACAATATTCTGATTACTTTCTAAATAAGATTTAAATGCTAATTTTTCTTTTTCATTTTCATAATATAAAACTACCTCATAAATCTTCTTTTTACATATACTTCTTCTTCGTCATCTGTATCAACAAAGAACTACTGTAATTTAAATTAATGCTATCTTCCAAGCCCCTGCTTACAATCGTAGTGCAGTTACCTCTTTTGTATTCTTCTTATGTATATTGAGGGAAAAAATTCTGATTAGGCACATTAATCCGCCTATAAACGGAAGCCTTACCTGCCCTCCATAAGAGCATATTCAGATAAAACTAATATACCTTACTTATTTCACCATAATGTATAAAAAGACCGCTTAATTGAAGTTAATCCTTTTTCTCAAGACCTATAATAGAAATTAATAAGCCTGAAAGCGCTATTAAATATTCAATACCACCAAGATTAGAATTAGGGTCAACTGCAATTATTCCTCCGAACAAAGTAATGTTTAACCCTAAAAGCATTATCTTAAAACCTGAAGCCCCTTTCTTTAAGCCATGAACAATTAAACCTACAATCAAACCTAATACAACCAAAAATATCGTTGTCAATAGAACATATTTCATTTCTCAAAAACTCCTTCCTATAATTTAATTTATAATATGCTACTAGTATACTACTAGCAGGTATGAATTTCTACCATAATTGCATTGAATTATTATGATATAGCTTAAAAACTTTTCTTATATAGAAATGAACCATAAATTGTTATGCAGCAAATTATTTCAATATAAAAAGCACTATAAAAAGCAAAATAATTTAACCTTATCCATTATATAAAGTTAATTAATTTTCATATTCATGTATAAGATTGGTTAATCTTCCCTACAATTATAGAAAAATAATGGGGCGGTAAAATTAATTACCACCCCAAGAAAGGTATCATAACGATAATTATAGCCTTTCCAGTTAAAAATATACATGAATATATCGAAAATGAATCATATTTGTACATAGATGCACCATCTGGATGCCCTAATTGCACTTACAAAGGTAAATTGTACAGGCATGGTTATTACTGCAGGGGTGTCTTTATCGACGCATTTTATTTCACCACATAACCTTTGTGAATGTACCATCATTATCCAGTCAATAATACTGATAATCAAATTGAGGAGGTTTTTAGACATGGATAATGATGTTAAACAAAAAATTGCTTACTTTAAATTTTCTTTGATAGCACCGCTTATCAATGAAAATTACACTCAGGAAACGCAAAAGAATATATGTAGGTTATTACTTCTAAAGTTTATGATGTGCCTTCATTAGGTAAAAGAGAATTCTCGCCTAATACAATTAAGACATGGCTTTACTGTTACAGAAAATATGGATTTGAAGGTTTATATCCTAAAAGTAGATGCGACAAAGGTGCTTCAAGAGTTTTAACTGATGATGTTAAAGCCTATATTAAGAATCTAAAACTTGATAATCCAAGAAGATCAGCTAAGTCAATCTATCAGGAACTTTTAGCTAAAAAGTTTATTGAGCTTGACAAGGTATCCCTATCTACAGTTCAAAGAATCTATGCAAAACTAAAATTTCTACATCAACATTGAACATAAAAGACAGGAAAGCTTTTGAAATGGAGTATCCTAATGATTGCTGGCAATCTGATGTATCCATGGGTCTATACTTTAAAACAACTTTCTCCCAGTTTAATCCGGGGGAGAAAATACATTCAAGATGGCATTTACCCAAAAAGCGTAAATCCCAAAAATGTATATACTTAAAGCTATATGTATATGATATTTTAGAATAATATGATCTTATAGATTGTATAATGTGAATTTTTAAGTAAAAACCCTGTTTAGTGATTGTTTAATCTTTATACTTTTTATGATAAGTCAGCTTAATTAATCTTAATTTTTCAGGATGTGATATCTTGCTGTTTAACAATTAAGCCACAAAATCCTTTCCACGCTTTCTTTAGCATTATCCTGCGCCCACTTAATTAGTGTATTTACTGCAATCAAAGTACTCCCACCCTCTTTAGCAAACTTTGTTGTACAATTTTTATACTTTGGGTCGAATCATTAAGGTCGATTTTTTTATCCATGTCCACCATTATCCTTTTAAGGGCAATTAAACGCTTGAATATGTATACCCCTGTCCCTGTATCCAAATTAAACAGCCTGTCAAATTTGATAGTGAAATTTCTAATCGATGTATTACTTCCTGCTAATTTCTCAATGAAAGCATTACAGTAATAGTCAAGTAAATCCTCTTTCATCAGCAGGAAATAAGGATGAGTGAATCCATTCTATATTCTTTGCTTTAACCACTGGAATCTCTTTTTGTGTTACTATTGCCCAATCAATATTTTGGCTCTGCCAATATCTCCTCTCTATTTCCAACCTTTCTAATGCCGTCTTCCGCTCAAGTTCACAATCCGCTTTAAGACTTCTGGCAACATATGCTATTTTGCCATCTGTTTTTTTTAAGGTTATTAAAAATGATGTAGATAAAATGTATGGCGTTCCTGTATCTTTGTCTTTAAATAAGTCGAAGTTTAAACCAGCCTTATTTTGTATTACTTCTTCACAGTTAAATAAAGGATAGTGCTCCCTGATATCCAATACATCATCTTCCCATTCAAGCAGATAAAAATATCTTGTCTCTGTATCCGTGAAAAAGTGATGTGTTCTTTTTGTTTTCTATCCAAATATACGTGTAACCCTTCCTTTAGAAGGGAAGTCCTGGACAGTAAGCCAGGGTTTATATTCTTTGCCTTCCCCCTGTCCACGCCCTTCCTGTATCCATTTTTTTAATTTATCTTCATCCCAATTGATATTTCTTTTAGCCATGCAATCACCTCCACATGTTAGGGATTAGAGACTAGGGTTTAGGAATCAAGGATTAGTATAATCGTAACATCCCTTATGCCTTAAACCTTATCCCTAAACTCCTAAATTTCAAAATAAAAAATACCACTGACTCTAGGACATCTTTTATTAGATGTCTGTGTCAATGGCATTTAACCACCATCTGCTATATTTATATTATTATATCATGGACCGACTTTATTTTAAACGTAAAATCTGACTTGAAATAATATGCAGTAGTCGGATAAAATTCTGTGTAACCAACATAAGGAGGTATTTTATGAGGCATAGTGTTTTTTTGACTATAAAACTGGTAATTCTCATGAGCATGTTTTTGTTACTATTTACCATTATTACAGAAAATATGTTTATCCGCTTTATTACGGGCTCTTTACTAGGTATATCCCTTATTATACTTTTTTCCTTTACTGTAAAAGTTCAATCTATATTTAATAAAGAAAAGATATAGTAAAGTTATGAGAAAAAGGTTTTGGCAGGCTTAAAATCTACTAAAACCTTTTTACTATAGTTCAGTATATTCAAAAGATTAAATGTATCGTGCTGTCCTTTAACATCTCTAAAAATGCGGCATTATCTATCGATTTGTCTTGCTCCTCAATTGAATTATCCTGTTTTTTTCTCGTAAATTTTATTCTCCTCGTCTGCCTGTAACTGTCCACAAAAGCATCAATATTTTCTTCGTTTATATACCCAAGCCTTGTCCATTCATAAATCAAAAAGTCATTCGATTTGAAAGTTATGGAAGTATTGCTCCTGTCTTTAAATCGCTCATCTCTATAAAGCATTTCTTTAGCCTTAGAAACAAATTCATAGGTATCCCTGTCACTGCTGAAGATAGTTATAATATCAATGCTTCCACTGAAATAATAGGAAAGGATATAACTTAAAACGGCAATAGATATCTCTCCTGCATTCTTCTTCTGAATTCTTCCGTTTGAAAGTTTTCTTTGGTCTAGTCCCTCTTCATAAAACACGCTAAGCCATTCCTCATAAGGGACTAAATCCTCTACAGGCCTATTTTTTAAGATGTTTTTCTTGATAAAACTAACAAGCCTGCTCACATTGTAGCAGCAATACAAAAACAGATAGTATAATTCTGCTTCTTTGTAATCCACCAATGTTAAATAATCAACTTCATCTATAATTTTGACCTTCGAATAATGTTTTAAATCATTTATGTAACTTTTTCTATTATCACTATCACAGGCCTCAACCCATACCCATTGAGGGATAAAAATAATATCATACTGGCTAAATATCTTTTCATGGCTGACGCTCTTGCGTACCCATGTCAAAAATTCAACAGAGTTATTATCCAGGATACAAATTTTGAGAGACTTGCCCATGGAAAGGTATTTTTTTAAGTTATTTATTCTTTCTCCTTTCATTTGGCAAGCCCCTCCACTGCTTTTTTAATTTTACTCTTTAGCGTGAGTAGAAACTGATAGTTATCTTTATGATAGGAGACATCTGGGTTTACTTTCATAACACTTTGTATTTTCTTCTCCAATCCACCTAAACTTATAATATATGAGGGTTTTACTAACTCTGCATCCAATTCCAAATCTATAAATTTCTGCACTAAGTCATCAGGTTTATTATCAAAATGCTCAAGAATTTTTTCTTTTAAATCCAAATCATTATATTTTGTAACGGCTTCTTCAAATATTTCTATCAGTACTGCCTTATATGGTGCCTTATATACATCCATGCATTTTATGACTCTGTCGATAAAATCTTCATCGTCTAGCGAATAGTAGTAATCGTACACATTGCCAAAAATCATCTTTGCGGCAAAATAATCTGCTCTTCTTTCATTTAAATCCATATCAACAGCAATATTATGGGTCTCATCCCTTAAACTGAGGTCATAGAACAAATGATATATTTCATGCCATGCAACAAAATATTGATAGACACGGGGCTGGGCTGTATTGATAACTGGTATTTTAATACTTCCCTTTGTAATAATAGCCCCGCCCCAATATTCATCATCAATGGGAATCTGGATTAAATGATTCTCTTTTAATACCGAAAAAGACAGTTTATCCTGCCCCGTTACTCCCGACTTATTAAATCTGACTGTAAAATCATTTGTTAATCTTAATATATCATCTTTAATCAGTTTATTTTTTTCAATAACCTGTTCAAGGTTCTTGCTCGTTATTAATTCCGACATAATCTACACCTTCTTAATTGTAATACAGTTCACACATATGAACTATGTCCTCTAAAATACCAAACATTTCTTGAGCCTTAGGACTCATGGCATGATTCTCTGGAGCATTGTCAGACATCGCAAAAACAAGTTCCTTTTTTACCTTGTACTTTGGAACATAGTTTAGTAGTTGTTTTTCATCCATATTCTGGCTGTCCAAAATCTTTTGAATATGGGTTTTGAATGTAGCAAGGCTGTCGACTTCTCCTTTAATTAATTTATCCAAAGTAGGTCTTGAAATATTAGTAAGTCTTGAGAAGGAAGACTTTGTATATCCGTTGTCTTTAATGATATTCAATATATTTTTGCCAATTAGTTTTCTATTTTCAAATAATAATTCCATGCTCATTTTTTACACCTCCTACTTTATTATACACCAAAAATGTAAAAAAGATATGGTTTGTAAAAAATATTTTTACAAATCCTTGGGTTTACTTTTTGAGTTGTAAAATTTTCTGTCTTCATTCGGACTAAGTCTAATAATAAGAAAAAGCATTGGCAGAATTTAATTCCTGCTAATGCCTTTTTTCTATTGCTTAATGAAGAATGCAACCTTTCATTTTGTAATTCTTAATATAATCCCAGTATACTTTTATTTCGTCCTGCTCTAACATTTCATAGATGCTTTCAATTTCATCGTAAAATTCTTTGTATACTTTTAGAATGCGGGGCTTCATCTTTGTTTTCAAGTGCAGCATGGAATAATTGCAATATACTAAGTCCCACAATACCAGAAATTCTGCTATACTTGTTTCAAATATGATTTTCCTTTTACCATATGGTTCGGCCATTAAGATAAGTAATTTGGCCATTATCATCTTTGTATTACTGATATTTTCATGAATAGCAAAATTATTTATAATTTCTTCCTCACACTTTAATATTTCATAGTCTATTTACTTGCTGCAGCAATGGCAATAGCAATTTCTTAGGAATATTAATCTCAATACTTTCTTCATTAAATTTCAAATAAATTTCTTCCGCTTTTAAAAGCATATTATAAGCCCTCCCTCCCTTAATGCTTTCCGCAGTTTCGGGACTTCGTCTTAGTTTTTTAGTTCCCGAACAGTCCACTTTGTCCTTCGAAAGTCCTTCCTGTTTTCCTTCACAGAATCAAGATACTGCTTGGTAAAGGACATCTATCCAAATGCCTTTAAATGAGTCCCCTTATACCCAATTTGCTTCCCATTAGGCGTATAGTGAACCTTATATTTTGGATATTAGTCATATTGCTACTCCCTAAATAATAACGGTATTGTAGCGCATATTACAGAAGAACACAATTACATTCTAACAATTACTACTTCCATCTAACCTAATTCTTTTAACCCTTATTCCTTTTTACATATGCGTGCCTTTTTTATGCCCAAATATCCTTCCCAACCGTTTCTCTCAAACCTTCTTATGGATTTCTCATATTGGTCTTCAAATGTATCTTTAGTTGGATGAGTCAATTTGCTATTAATATTATTAAAAATATCTTCTGCTTCGTTTTTTGTAATCTCACCAAAATACACACATAAAGCCAGAATATTATTGTGTGTAAGGGTAATAAACTCATCCAGCCACTTAAATTCAGTGTAATTATCTGATATTATTATTGGAATTCTCAACGCCTGGGCATATCCTGCGCATTCACTTTCTCCTGGACCGATTACCTTTTTCTTATCTTCGATGATGTCTCTAGCAAGTATGTTTATAGATATGTCTTTCTTCCTATCTACAATCTTAAATATACTTCCGTCCTTATGAATTGCTTCGTTAATCAAACCATAATATCTTCCTGCATTTTTCTTTATTTCAATGTCATATACAAATTGAGGAATGATGATTTCTTTAAATAAAAGTTCTAAAATGTCCAATCTGTTAACCCTGGCTAAATTAATCAGGATATCAGCATCAGATATGGCTCCTGAATATCTCATGTTAATAGTCCTCTTCCAAGGGATACTCATATCCGAATTGTTCAGGAGCCAGTCCGATAAATTCAAGGCTGGTTTTCATGTTCTTGTATGAAATATTCCCTCTTTCGTAGTTGGTTTTTATAAACTCGATATATTCTTTTGACACATATGTTTCTTTTGATGGAGTTATCAAGTCTATACTGTAACCTTCTCTTATGGTTAAAGATTGGAGTAATTCCGTATTTCCCAGTGAACAGATGTCTACTAGTTCCTCATACTTGTCAATAGAACATAAATTAAGTTGGATAAGCCTTTTTAACATCGCCTTATAACTTACTTTAAAATAATTGTGCATTCTAATGATATGCCTTGGTAAAACACTATCTTTATCTACATTAACAATTTTATAAAATACTTCTTTCACATAGTCCTCAGGCATTAAAAATTCGGAAGCAAATACATCCGCTTTCGTATCTTCCGCTTTATGCTTTTCATCATCCAAAAGGATTTTTTCTTTTTTCAGGATATCAGCATTATAAATAAGATGGTATAGTTCATGAGCACCAGTATAGCGTTCATGTCCCAAAGTAAAATTGCTGTTTAAATAGACAATAAACTGTCCCTCAAAATAGGTACTAAATCCTGATAACTCGTCAGTATCCAATGGCTTTCTTATTAAAAATGCAGCCTCTGAAAGAATATCAAATATATCGGAAAGCCCTTTCCTTGCAAATTTTATTCTTACTTCTTCTGCCAAATCTTTGATTTGCAGTCTGAAGGATTCTCCTGGGAGATTTAAATTATTCTTTTGCAATCTTAACACTCCTCCCACAGTGGCTTTCTCTTTTGTGGTTTAAACTCTCCATTATATATTTTCTTTTGGTAAATGAACATCTTTATCATATCCTGAAGTTTCTCAACTTCTTCAACGGTTTTCTCTGAAAAATTTTTCTTCCTGAATAGTGTAACTAAATCATCGTCTTCTTCATCTTCAAAAAGAATGTTTATATCTATATTTAAAACCTTACATAGAGCATTTAACTCCACGGCCGATACGGTCCTGTTACCGTTTTCTATTTTGCTTAATGTTTCCCTGCTAATGTTAATATCCTTTTCGGCAAGTCTTTCTACTACTTCAATCTGGCTTAATCCTCTTGCTTCTCTAATAGCCTTTATTTTTAGTCCGATAGAAATCTCCTTCGACATATTTAATCCCTCCTTTTTGTAATATTATATTACATCAATAACGGGTTTGTGTCAATATTTTATCTGTTTATGTAATATTTTATTACTTATAAAGAATTTTCATGGAAAAAGTAAAATCCGAGATACCCAGATTCTAATAAAATAAGGCCTTGCAGGATAGACAACCCTATCCACAAAGCCTTATTTTTTAATCCTAATCACTTTGTTCCTTGATAAATTCAAAAATATCTGAGTTATCCATTTCTTTAAAAGCGATTACTTTTATTATATTTAGTTAAAACTACCTGATTGCCCTTAATTTCGCCAATCAGAGTGTAATGTGAGTCGTCATATTACATAATAACAAAATCCTCTGCTCCTTTTTCTATGTTCATTGAATGCAACTGTTTTAAAATGTTTTCCTCATTTAATCCATACTTATCAATAAGATCATTACATTCAATTATAACCTTATTCATATTGTCATATCTCCTTTTCCATAAATGCTTACTGGCTATCATCAATAAGTCCTAAATACGATAAAACAACCTTCCACTGGTCTAACTTATCTTTGAATCGTATGGCTTTTGCTGGGCTGGTAGACGGAATTACCCTTTTAAATTAAAATCCGTTGTGCAATAGAAATTAACTGGTCTTTTACCAATATCTTTTCCTTCCACCTATCGGGAATAGCATCATAGCCATAGTACACCCCAGCCATTCCTCCTGTAATTGCTGCTATAGTGTCCGCATCTCCTCCAAGGTTAGCTGCTTCACATACAGCATCCTCGAAGGAATAAGTGTTAATAAAACACCATAATGCACATATCAAGGTATCAAACACATATCCCGTTGGCTTCAATTCATCTTTTGATAACTGGAATACCTGCTTATATTCTGGATACTTTTCAATATATTCCCTAATAGGTGGTATTTTTGCCTTATTATTTAGATACTGGTAAACTAACAGATTATAAAACTGGCAGGCATCCGTTGCTTTTTGGTCATGATGAGTAAGCAGGCTTTGTGAAGCAGTTATCTCCAGCATTTTTTCAGCGCCATTATAATATAACGCAACTGGTAAGCACCTCATAAGTGAACCATTTCCAGCACTCATGCCACCTGTTGCCTGATGGGCGTAGAAGGCAGTTTTCATCCAGTCATTACTTCGCTTATATTCTCCAAGTGCAATCCGGATAATGTTGCCTATGTCCTTGGGTTTACTATCATACCATTCAATAAAGTGTTTTCCGATATCTTCAATAGGATTCTGCGGGTTGTCCAGGATGCCTTCTGCCACAGCAATAGTCATCATTGTATCATCCGTCACTTCTCCAGGTGCTAAATCCCAACAGCCTCCACCTATAATATCTTTTAGATATCCATATTTCCTTTCAATCTCATCCTTTGGCATGAATTCCAGCGTTCCGCCGAGAGCATCTCCGCAGGCAACGCCAAAAAGTCCTCCAAGTATTCGTTCATATCTATCCATGAAATACACTTCCTAACACTCTACTTGTCCAATTTACATATATTTTTTATTTCTTGTGGTAATATAAGTATTTGTAATATCTCTTAATCGTTAACTTCACTTTCTTATACATACAACTATTCTTTGCTCTCAATCTCTTGAAGTTTCTCCCTCCTTAGGCTGTCTAAAGTTTTATCACAATCCAATTTTACTGCCCATTCATAAATGCATATCGACGACCATCCCGTTACATCTTGCCCCCACTGATTATAAGTAATTTTGTTGCCTTTGTAGTTAACAAATCTTTGGTCAATAACTTCAGCCATTGATGTTTCCTTATCATGATTTCTTATATACAACTTATCACCTTTTTTTAGCAAACCCCATTCAAACAATTTAGGTATTCTGGGAAGATTGGTCCTGCTAATTTCAGTAGAGTTTTTCCCCATTTCAACTTCTTCTTTATCCTCAATATTTACATAGAAATCTTCTATGCTTGAAAGGGGAAGAATCCTATCAACCTGTAAAAACACCTGGTCGTTTATCTTTAACGGTATAATACTAAAGCAACTGATATCAACATTATTTGATATTAACCAAGCCACAGCAGATAATGTCTGAGTATCAAATGATGACGAAATTAATATTATTCTTTGCTTTTGATTAAAGGTTTTTAAAGAATTATTGCTTATTAGAAAGTCATTTATTATTCTTTTCCCTTTCTCAGCAGGTGTTAAATCGCCCAAATCAAATTCGTCTTTATGCTTTTCAATATATTTTGAGAATATTTTATTAACTAAAACATCTGGTGACTTTATTTTTGCATAACTTGCTGCGTACCTAATTGCCTGGAATTCAAATGCTTCTTTTCTGTTCTTTATATCATCAGCATCTCTTTTTATCTCTATAAGAACAATATTCCCATTTTCATCTATTGCAGTTAAATCACTTCGTCCTTTTTCTTTATTGTTAACTTGCTGTCCTACTATTAAAAGACTTTCTTCTTCACTGAATATAACCTCAATATTTTTCCTGAGAAACTCTTCTATATGCTCTTCCTTTAACTTCAAATCTTTAAAAGTAGAATTGCTAATCTCAATATCACTAGTATTAATTTTATGTTCTTCTATACTTATCGGGATTAACATCCTTTTTCACTCCTTACACAATACAGGCAGATAGTTCTTTGTAAACTTTAACTCAAACTACTCTACCCCAAGTGCCTTAAATACAGCATCCTCTGGACTCTGGTAGAATGAAATCTGAAACTTTGCAAATAGTTCAGGCGGAACGGTTGGAATATCCACCGCAGATGCCATGGGAAGAAGCACCCTCTTGGCACCCGAATCAAAACATACCTGCAGCACATTTGCCAATTCCTCAACCTTAATAATTGTGCCACCTATGCTGAGTGAACCCAGAACAACCAACTGGCTCTGTGGTGGCTTACCCAATGCCCCTGAACATAGGGCAACAAAGGCTGCCAATGCAAGTTCACGTGTCATGCCCACTCCATGTATATCCTGTACATGCATCAAATAATCCTTTGTGGTAACACTTATACTTCCACTTACATTTTTACTGTTTGCCCTGAAGTATCTGAAGGCTGTCTCGATACTTTCTTTTGCCTCTCTGTCAGAGCCAAGGCCTGTCCTTTCAAATTTACCAGTACCTGATATAACCTGTGTTTCAATCTTATAAGCCCCTATCATGCCTGATTTCCCTCTGGCAACGGTATAAAGGTGCCCAGGTTTTCCCATACCTTCAGGGATTATTTTGCCACCACCCTGTTCGGGAACCGACACAAATTCCTCATTCATTGTTTCATTATCTATATATGAGAAGTGGACATCATAAAACTCCATACCGCCGATTTTTTTCAACTGCTCTTTAACACGCCTTCTTCCTACCAATGCATAACGCAGTATTTCTTCAATGTCGTCCCTTGTAAACTCACCGTTAGGATATATGAGTTTTACAAGCCCTGAAACTGTTTTTCTTACTGCAATAACATCTCTCTGATTTAAGTTGTTGCCCAGTTTAAAGAACTTATCCAATGCATCAGAGAATGACCTCTTCCTCATCTCCCTCATAAACTCTGATACGTAGTCTGTAATAAAACCGTATTCATCTGTAAAGAATTCTGGACGCATTTTGGGTATCTCCCATCCAGGTATGTAATAATGCATCCTGTCAAAAAATGCAGTATCATTTGCCATTGCCTCCGGGAACGGGTCAAAGAGATGGGATGTTTTAAGTAAGACATCCACACTCTGATTGATATTCCCCACAAATACCATAGAGGCAGAAGCATTCTTTTCTTCCTTCCCTCTGGCAAAAGAGCCCGAAGCCATGTAATCCTTCATTATCTGAATTCCATCTTTGTCTTTAAATGTTATGCCTGCTACCTCGTCAAAAGCCACACAATCCCAAAGCCCCACAAGGCCTATCTGCCTTGAAGCCATATTGTAGAATAGGTTTGCTACTGTCGTCTGCCCACCCGACACCAAGATGCTGTTTGGAGAAATCTCCTTATAAACATGGGATTTGCCCGTACCCCTTGGCCCCAGTTCACAGAGATTGTAGTTGTTCTCTACCAGGGGTATCATCCTCGCCAGAAGATGCCACTTTACACTATTTTCGAATCTTGTAGGTTCCATCCCTATGGACCTGAGCAGAATATCTATCCATTCATCTTTTGTAAAATACTTTCTTCCGTTGAAAATCTCCTCCATGTCCAGATTGGGCATCTGGATAGGAGTCAGGCTGCTGATATTGAATGGGCTTACACCTTTAGCCTCTTCATCATAATAGTAGTCCATCTTTATGATGCACCATATGCCGCCACACAGGAGTTTTTCGTATTGTTTTACATATGTCGGGGATATGGCCACACCCTTTATGCCCAAATTTGAAAACTCGGCCTCGTATACGTCCTTCTTTTCATTGAGTTTTACACTAACCTTGTCAATAACAGTATACTTTCCTATTTCCCTTATCTTAGATTTTACCTTCTCTGCTTCATCGGGACGCACATAATTTTCAGCCAGAATCCTTTTTACAGTTTCAACGCCTTCGGCTATACCTTCTTCATCATCTGTTGCACAATACATGCCCAAAAGGTATTCAAGGACATATACGGGTACATTTGCTCCTTCTTTTATCTTTTTTGTTAAGTCCTTTCTTACAACCCTGCCAGCAAAATATTTATTTAGTTTTTTGCTTAATTCATCCATATGTTTCCCCCGCCTTAAAACCCAAAGTCATCATTGGATATTGCTATATCTATAATAAACGGTATCTTATCATATATCTTTTCTACCGTTTCCTCTTCATCTTCCATAATAAGATAATATTTCTTGGTTTTATCATACTTTCTGTTCTTTAATACAAATTTCTCCCTGAAACTTCTGTCCTCATAAGTTTCAGACTTGCTATCGGCAATAATTATATTTTCATTGGATATGCGGTTACCATCCTCATCTACAAAGTACACTTTAAGCCTCAATGGTATACGCTTATCCTCTATTTTCTCGGTCTGGAAGAATTCCAAATACGATATAGTGTTGGTTATTTTCCTCGTAATGCTTGTGAGTTTTACATCAACTTTCTTCACTTCATTTTTACTGCTCTTGCTCCTGTCATTCTTAAATATGACTACAGGAATAATAATCTCCTGCAGGGATGTACCACCATGTACATAGTTGGCCCCAGCACCCTGCACTTTAAACCTGTTTACTCCTCTTGGAGTTATAAAGTTAAGGTTGGTATCGGGTCCAAGTAAGTACTCCATGCTAAAGGTTAAGGTTCCTTCCAGCTCCAAAGGCTTTGTACTCAATACAAACCGTCTATTTTCATAGGCATCTTCGATAGAACCTTTTGCCACCTTATCACTTTCTATAAGATCTCCACGTTTATATATAAATCCGTGGTCGGCTGTAATAATGATATTGGTTGCCGTAACATTATTTACAAGATTATTTATCAGCACCTTTAATTCTTCAAAGGCTTCTTCTACCGCATCAAAAACTTCCCTTTCGGTCTGAGCATGGTCACCTCTGGCATCGATGGTGTTGTGGTAAATATAGATTAAATCTTTTCCTCCGAAGGTTTTGCGGAAGTCATCCCGCTTCATCTCAATTACATCCTCATACTGTATTGCTATGGATTCCTGACTGTAATTATTTAGAATTTTGTTTCTGTTATCCGTTCCCTCTGAAGATATACCGTCCACATATACCTTATAATCCTCATCTATTGTAATGGCCTTATGGGGTAAAAGGGCTGCCATGCCAATGTTAGTACTGGATGGTATACTGCCCTGCATGAATACAATATCACAAGACCCTTTCCTTTCTTTATTGAGCATATCGCAAAACTCCCTGGCAGCCTCATAACGGAGCGCATCTGAAATAACAACAAATACTCTTTCACCACGGCTTTCAAATGGTTTTATGTAGGTACTATAAAAATCTTTCTGCATAACCATGCCAGGAATTTTCCAGTTCCCATTTAAAGTTTCTAGGCTATCAGACCACTTGATGGAAAGTATGTTCAGGTATCCGTTGACATAGGTATTCTCAACCTTCTCCTTTAATTCCATCAACAATTCCTTGTTTTGTATCCTATCGAAAGAAGCATAGAATTTTCTGTAGGCAGTATCCAGTCTATAATACTGCTCTGTATATCTTTCAATAAATTCTAAAGGAGTATACTGTCGCATGTTCTGGCTTATATTCTTCCAGCAGTCAAATAACTCGATAGCCCAGTAAATACACTCATACTCAGATTTAAACAAATTATACCAGTGCTTTGTCCTCCTGGCCTGAATAATATCTCTGTACCTTTCAAATTCTCCTATACTGATAAGCAGTTGCTCTTTAATTTTCTTTATGATTGCTTCGTCAAAGGCTTTGAAAGTATCACAGTTGATATAGTCCTCCATCTCCCAGTTATCAATATATTCACGTACTTTCAGTTTCTCTTCCATACTGTTTGCCAACCTGTCATAGAAAGCGGAGTAAAGAGAGTGGTTCATGAAGTTGCTCAAGAATACCACACAGTCAGCCTTTCTTGAAGAAACATATTTTCTCCATGTTTCAGGTATTTCACCATTAAGGGAATATGCAACATTTGTAACCAGCATGAATACGGCCAGTTTTTCGAGGGTAGGTTCCTTATCATTATATCCATAGTACTTATCAGCAAGTTTCCACAGTACGTCTAATCTTCCAAACTTTTCGATAGCCTCGATGTACTTGTTGTTTTTTAAATCTTCTTCCATCAAAAGTACTCTTAAACATTCATCAAAATCTGGATAAGGCAGTCTGCACAATGCCGACAGAACAGCCACATCCACTGTTTCCTCTGTATACCTTTCTATTTCATATCCTTTAAAAATCTTATATCTGTCTTTGTTGTTAAAGAATTTTATATATTTTCTAAACACGATTTTTAAACTATCATCTGAAATATTCAAGTCTCTCATGATGACAGCAGCCTTGTCGGTAGAAAATTCCATACTATATTTTAATACATCCAATAAGTAGTTCTCTTTTGGGGACGGTTTCTCAAAGGGAGCATAGATAAGGTAGTTGGAATTTGTATCCACCTTCTCCAATTGATACTTAACATAAAAATAATTGTTTTTACTTAATTTAATTATCTTTGCATTTTCAAGATTTAGTTCATCTATATCTTCCTTGAATTCCCCATCATCGTCATACCAGAAAACGATATGGCGTTTCTTGCCTTCGCTTAATTCCTTACTAAACGTATCTTCAAGAAGCGTTTTTATCTGAGCTAAATCCATAATATCACACTCTTTTCTCTATATTTTCGCCAGCAAGTCCGCCTTCAATGGCCTCCTGCCTTCGCCCTGAGGTATCTCAATCCCTTGGAACTTAGCATAGTTTACACTTACCCCGTCATCTAAGTCTATCATTATCCTCTGGTTTGCAACATGGGCGATTACCTGGTCATACTGCAGGCATTCATCTATCTGCTTTAGTATCTTTTCCTTTTTCTTCCTTGCATTGGCCTTTTCCCTCTGGGAGGCATTGGAGTCAATGACAATATCCAACCTCTTAATCTCTGCTTCATAGGATTTCTGCAGTTTATGCAGGTAATCGGTCCTTACCCTTGCTACCGTAAGTTCGTCATATCGATGCATATAGATGAGTGCTTTGAAGCCATCCTGCTTACCAGAATCAAAAAGCCAATAGATAGGCTTTTTCTGGTATACCTGCACATGGTCCTTGTAAAAATCCTTGAGAAAGTATCTTCTTATAGCCTGCCTTGCAGTCTCAGAGGACTTTCTTCCTAGTGTATCAGCAATGTAGTTCAGGTTTTCTTCCAGAGTATCCTCGCCAAATGTTACCTTGAGAAACTCAATAAACCTGCTGACGATGTCATCCTCAAAATATTCATCATCGGTAATTGGTAGAACATTATCCATATCAGGCATAAAAGTAGCATCTACCCATTTATCCTCGATTACTTTGCCTTCCTCATCTTTTATTATCTTTCTTACTTTCCACTGCCCGTCCTCACACTTCCACTTATCTTTGAAGTCTCCGCCAGCATAAATAAGGCCTTCTGCATCAATAGAGTACCTTCCAAACATACAGCCAACGGCGTAGGAGATAAAGGACTTGATGTCCCTTACCCTGTCGGCTTTTCGTATAGTTATATCCTTGTCCTCAACTTCTGGTGTGAGTTCATCCTGCAAACCGTATATTTCAATAAATATGCGGTTTAGTTCCTCTTCGTTGGCTTTCAGCTTATAAAACTGCTTTTCAGCAAAAACCGCCCAGTTGTTGAAGGCTTCTTCTATGATGTTGCTATTGCCTTTGTGGACAAGCAAAGGATGCTTTTTGAAGTCCCATGAAGTTTCGAAGGAGTCCCAGTCGGTTTTGGATAACTCTATACAGACATCAACCAATCTAATAACTCTATTTTTTGTTAATCTATCTTTTGGCTGTATAAAAGGTATTTTTATTATATCAATAAGTTGATATGAATTAGATTCATTTCTATACATTATATAAACATTCCCTACAGAAGAATTTAATAGTCCAAGTATATACTTGAAATTTTCTGAATTTTTTACATGTATAGTTGGTGCAGCAGTTTCATAAAGTACTTGATTATTCAAATATCTAAAACTCGGCTTGTTACCAAATGCTGATTTAGTCCAACATATCCCTTCCCTAAACAAATAATCTTCATTCATAATACATGAAGTTTTATTGTTTTTATAAAAGTTCCTTGCATCAACTGACCAATCAATAACTGATTCTAAATTTCCATACCACCTTCTAAATTTGCCACCTTTAGTTATACCGTACCAGTCTTTTTTAAACTTAGTATCATCGATTTCCCATTTAAACCTAATATATTTATCATTATTACCTGTTTTATTTTGAGCACCATTATAATCCGTTACTTCTTCAATCAATTTACCGTTATAATTCTTTATCAATTTATCAGTCATTCTATATACATATTGCACTCCTGGTAATTCTTTAATTTTCTGTAATGATTGTTTAACATAATAATTATTGATGTTAAAAAACTCCTTTTCTTTTTCTTCACAAGAATTATATTCAACTAACCTAATATATACTGGCTTATATTGTAGACATTTTCTTTTTCTATAAACAAATGCTACTGTTTTTACAACCTCTCCACTTAATTCTTCAAATGCTCTTTCTCCTAAATGAACCATATTAGTTAACTTGTAATTTAGCATATATTCTCTAAATTCGATAAACGATTTTATAAACATCCAAGAATGCATAGTAATCATAGCAAAAAAACAATCATTTTTAACTAATTTAGAACATTGCTCTATAAAAACTGAATATAAATCTGTTTTAGATTTTGGATATTTTTCTATTATATAATTAATAACATTAATATTCATTCCACTATAACCCATATACGGCGGATTAGTCACTACAACATCATACTTCTGGCTCATAATCCTTGCCTGCTTAACCAATGCTGGAATCTTCTCAAGGATTATATTCCTATACTGATACTCAAATAAATTCCCTGTTCCTCCATTCCTTATTTCCTCTATCCTTTTCTCAATAGCCTCAAAATCAATAGGCTTTACCTCAAGTATGGACCCATACTCCTTAGCATCATTAAATACATTTATAAGGTACTCCACATCCCCCCTGAGTTTCTGCTTCTCAATCTCTGTTTCATCATGGTTCACAAAGTAATCTATGGCCTCTCTGGGAAAACCGTTGCTTTCCTGTATAGCACATATATTAAGGTTTACCTTCTCCCTGAATATCCTTCTGCTCTTGCTCCTCGCCTTCATCATGACTGCAAAATAGGCAAGCTGAGCCGCCCTGTCGTCTATATCCAATCCGTATAGATTGTTTTCAAGAATAAGCCTTGGAATATCCCTTTCAGAGTACCCTGCACTCTTGTAAATATCGTAAAGCACGTCAAAAGCATACACCAAAATGTGCCCGCTACCCATAGCAGGGTCCAGCACCTTGATGTCCTCTGGCCTTATATCCTTGCTTTTAGCCCTCATTTCCTCCAACTGTTTCTGTACTTCTGGTTCCTGCTCCGCTTCCTCAAGGTAATACTTCCATTTACTCTTTAACTCTTCATTTGGATGTCCTTCAAGCCATAACCTCCCCAGAGAGTTTTCCACCATATATCTGACAATCCAATCAGGAGTAAACAACTGGGTAGCCGCAGGAATATTCTCCTTGGTTATCTTTATATTCTTCTTCAGCCCTTCGAATACTTCATCCTTTTTTTCGGATATATAGTACTGATACATCCAGCCGATGATTTCCACCTGGTCTTTGAAATCCTCCTCGGATATATTATCTACCAGTTGCCTTATGACCGAACCTTCAGCAAGCAGGTTTGAAGGCAACAGGATTTCTGTATAATCCTCTATCTCTTCAAAAAGTCCTGGAAGGATTTCATTTAAGGCATTACACTGCTTAACAAGGAGATACCTATATAAGCCTTCCGTATCATTGGCATCCTGCAACCTGTACACCAGTTCCCTATCCAAATCAAGGTCAGTATTAAGGGCTTCCTTAATAATATCAGGTTCTTTTTTGCCTGGCTCAATCGACGACAGTACCCTTACCCCTGTAGGTAGGTACCCATTTACTTCCATGAAACGCAAGGCTAAAATTCTGTTAAACCAGGTGTATGCCACCTCCTCTATCACATTGTTAAATCCCTTTCCCTTTATCCTCGACACAAGGCTCTTTCTTTGTTCCATTTCCGCCTTGTTTAAAGTTCTGTCTCCAATTATCATTGTGTCGGATGTGGTAATTTCAGGTTCTTTAATCTCCTTCTCGGTTATTCCTATCTCATAAGCCTTCTGCTTTATATCTTCAATAAGTTTTTTTCTGGCCCATACTGCAAAGTTTTTTATTGCTGTTTTATCCATGTCACTGCCTCCATTTATACAAGTTTAATAATGACGCCATCTTTTAACTCGCTTTTTAACCTGTTCCTTATTTCATTTACAACATCCTCTATGTCCGATTCACTTTCAATGCTTTTTGCTCCATGCAGGATATTGGCAATACTGATATTTACTGTTTTCTTATACTGCTTTGGCGGATCTTTTACAACTGTTGGCTTACCTGGTTCTTCATGTGTTATTTGAGGTTCGACAGGCTTCCTTTTTGCGATTTCCGCAGCAATTTCATCAAAGCACCTTAACTTGAGCCTGTCGCTTTCCTCTTTCATTGCTATGGCTTCGTAGAAGTTATTGGCGTGGTCCAGCCTGCTTAAAAGATCATCAAATCTACCTTTGAACCTGTCAAAAAGTTCAGATTTGAATTCGTACTTGTTCAATTCCTCAAGAACCTTGTTATAATCACTCTCTATTACCTGCCTTACAGGCTTGCATTCCTCTTCCAGAAGTTCTGTAAACCTGGCTACAAATTTATCTATAAGGCTGGGCAGTTTATGGATATCGGAATACGGCTCCTTGCTTTCTACAATCTTTTTCATCTGTTCAATAAGGTCTATGACTTCCTTGTCCAATACATAGGTCTTGTTGCTGTTGTACACATTTATCTTGTGGACAGCCTTATCAAAGAACTCCTTCTGGTTGCTGCCAAAAAACTTCTTAACATCTATGGAATCATCGGCATAGTCCAGCAGTACATCTTTCTCTCTTTGAAGTTCATCGTAAAACTCCCTGGCATCATGGATTTTACAAATCTTCTCCAAAGCTTCCTTACCTTCCTGTAAAATATCCTGTCCAGGGTATTTGGACTGTTTGTAGTACACTAGCAATTCATTTATTTTTGCTATTTCATCCCTTGCCAGGTCTTTGAACCTCTTCATGAGTCCGTCCTCATCAGAAGGGACAGCAGTAATATTGAACAGTTCCTTGCACAGTTCTCTGGCATTGTTAATCTGGTGTGCAGGTACCTTTATCCTTTTTTCAATAAGGAGCCTGTCGGCATAATCCCTCTTAGTCAGGTATTTGACAATCTCCCTGTCCTGAACATCGAGGTACTGGCTGTTTAATTGCAGTTTCACTTCCTGTGCCTTAAATAGTTTGGCAACCAGCCATTCAATATCCTCCTCAAGCCATCCATAAGGGGCTTTTCCATATATGCCAAGGATTGTTTTCATGGTCACAGGTATACTTCTTGTAGTATTTCTTTCTATATAGCCTGCCATTTCATCAAGGGCAAGTTTATTTGGGGATTCCACACCATTTAATGCAATCTGTTCATTATCGGCAAATATATCGTACAAGTCCTTAGTGGTGGTAAAGTAGGTAATATAGCCAAGTTTCGTATAAATCCCTTCGATAAGCACCTTAAAGCCGTCATTTATCCTATCAACAGGATGCTTTTCCTTAATTTCAAGCCTCTGGGAATTGGCATACATATCCGCATTCCTGATGGCTTCGATCAGAAGAAATTTTACCCTCTCCTTACGTTCTACCAGTTCCCTTCTTTTTCTATCCTTGATTTCTTCAATTTTCTGAGTAAGGGAAGTGCCTCCCTTTCTACGCAGGAAGGTTTCAATTTTCAATACTTCCTCCATTTCGTCGAGAAAAGCAGTATCATTGGGAAGTTTAACAATTAAGTTGTTTTCCCTTGCAGACATTAGTTTAAGTTCATTATCTGTAAGTTCTACTCCCGTATCATAATAGGGGGTAATAATTTTAAGGCCTATGTCATTTCCTTGATTGCCCCTGAAGAATCTATCGTCTACAACCTGGTTAAAACTAAAGTTGTATCTTGAGGAATATTTATACTTTTTATCGATATAGATTTCTTCAAAGATGATTTCAGATACTTTCTGTATAACCTCTCCCAAATCTACACTGATATTCTTTATCTCTCTGTTGATATCCTGTTCCTCATGGGTAAGAAAGATATATTGGTCCCCGTTTTTTTGAACAAGTGTTTCCTTTATCAGTCTCTTTAGAGAATCCTCTATTTTCTTTTTAAGGTCTATCTTATCTTCGTCAATATGGCTTACCATAAGGGTAGCCAGATTTTCTATATTTGCAGGTATTTCCTTAACATATTTAATCATAAAAAGAACTTTCAAAAGTTCTACATCAAAGTCATTCAGATTTCCGTTCTCCTGAGCATGGATAATAACCGTCCTTATATTAGAATCAAGGAAGGCTTCAATGGTGTCATAAAAGGCTGAAAAGGGTATGAGGGCTCCTTCTTCATGGTTCATATATTTGATAGCAGATTCCTGGAAGGAACTAATCATAGAACGCTCACCTTCTGCCAGATGCTTGCCTGACGCACCATGTATCCTAATAGAAGTCAATACTTGCTGCAATAGATTAAACTGATATGGTATAAATGGATAGCACTCTACAAAATCCTCACTGTCTTTATATATCTTTTTCTCTGGAGTGTCTGCTGAAAAGGTAATAAGGTTTTTAAGTATGGCATTTTTATTCTCATAAAGGAGTTTTAATGTATCCTTCGCCACATCGTTTTTAAGAAGTATCCTTTTTCTGATTACCTCATCAACATTGGCGCTGGAAAGGCTTAAACGAGTATTAAACCTACCCTGTATCTTTGAAAAGTCATTGCCTTTTACTTTTGTAACAGAGTCAATATCCTGCTGGCTTGTCACAATGACCCAGGCCTTGCCGCCGCATTCCGTTCCCAGATCCTCAACAACGGTTTGGAGATTGAGCATCAACTGGGAGTTATCTCCGATATATTGTCCGATTTCGTCTACCAGGAAAATAACATGATGGTTTTTTCCTTTCCTTTCAATATACTCCCTTACCCTTCTGGCAAACTTCTCAACGCTTAATGTATAATTTTCCTCGGCTTTCGCATACCAGTTCCGCGCTGCCTCGATACTCATTTTGGTACTCTTTGAAAGGGCTTCAACAATGGCATCTTCCTCATAGTAAAAATCTTCCCTTGCATCTTGCCACTCTCTTCCCGATATTTCTTTGAATGTTTTTTTAAAATCCTCATAAACGCCATCCATTACCATTTGTCGCTCTAAGTCTGCTATCCACGGCATGGAACCGCAAAAACCCTGCATTTCGTTAAATACCTTATTGAACACTTTGACAATGGCATCCTTGTTGGCCTTAGAGTCAGAATCGCTCTTGGAATCGATGTTAAAGAGAATCACATCGGCAGACGTATCCCCTGCCAATTTCATATCGGCCAGAACCATACTGTCCTGGATTTTGTCTTTGAAGTATTCAATTGCCTTCTTTCCATTGACTTCTTTGTTTTCAAGGAGATAAGAGAGTATTTTGAGAAAGTGGGATTTACCGCTTCCAAAAAATCCAGAAATCCATACCCCCATTTTGTCGGTAGTACCTACAATACTCTTTTTATATGCTTCAAAAAAATCGTTAAAGTGCTTTGCCAGTTCCCTTGTGACGACATATTCTTCAAGCTCCTGGTATACATTGCTGTCATCGCCCTGGCCAACCTTAATAACTCCCTTGATATCCCTGTCTATTGGTTTATAAAACATTTCTTTTATACGCATATGTACATCCCCCTTGACAAATCAATATCTTTCTACAAGTTTGAAGGCTCTATAGTAATTGTCGTCTTTTATTTCTTCAAACAGCACCAGTTCAAGTCCGTCGTATACTCCTGGAAAGAACATAACTACTGGAACTTCATCCAAAACCTGATGAAGATTATTTAGCACCGTATGCGAGCGGATAATCGGCCATACCTTTCCCACGCCAGTGATAAATACTACGTCGCCTTTTTTGACCCTATCCCTGATATACTGGATAATAAGGTCGTTCTTCTCTGTAAGCCTTAATGCCTTTTTCGTAGCGTTAAATACAAACTCACTTCCCTTATCCTGCTCCATCTTAAAGTTCTTCTCAAGATAACCTTTTGTCTCAAGAAGTTCCAGCATTATTTCATACAGGTCAAATTCTTTTATAGTAAAGCCGTAGTTTCCCCCATTGATTTTTTGTTTGAGAAACTGCACGTAATCTCTAACAAGCATTTCATATTTGGGTTCATAATCGAATATGTAATACCCGACTTCATTTCCGAGACCTGTATTTTCCCTGAAAGACTCTTTCGTTATACGCTGCATTATTTCATCTAACCTGTCATAAATGGTTTTCATTTACATCTCCCCTGTCAGTGCATTAAGGTATTTTGTATCTCCAATTTCTTTAAGATGATATGCTACATCCTCTTCAACAATTGGCCTGGTAATCTCTCTATCATTTTTTTGATTTTTTATAAAACCAGCCTCAAACAAGATGCGAATATATACCTGCTTTAACTTATAGAAGGTATAATCATCCCATGAGGCCACCCTTTCACTTTGTTCCTTTTTTCTGTCAAAAAATATATTAAAATCCTTGTCCTGCAAGGTAAAATCCCGAAGCAGTATCTTCTCTCTAAACACCTCATACATAAATTCAAAGAACAATCGGTCTGTTTTCATAATGGCATAGACAACTATTTGTTTACTCGTATCGATTTCTCCATTTGCCAATTTATCAATCAAAAAATCATCGAGTGCCTTTAACCTTCGCATCACAGTTGACGCAATTTCACTTCTTCTTGTTTCTGTATTCACCTGAAATATGTTATCGTTTTTCGCTTTATTTTTTATCTCAAATTCCTTAAGCCCTTTATTTATAAGTTCTGCAGCCTTTTTTGTTTCCCTGAAAAGAAACGGTCTTGATTTAATTGTGGATTTATATTCTAACTCATCAGCCATACTTTTCCTTCTTTCTGGTCCACTTTTTATACTATCATTATATCATTAAAATAAATTTTGTACAGATTAAATGGTAAAATTGTAATATGCCTATAACCTGCAAAGTGTACTATAATTATGCTTTACCGTAATATTTTTTACTTTGATTCCTGATGTTTTACACACAGGACATGTATTGTCATTTTCTATTTTATATGTTGATTGAGATTTGCTGCCACAGCAGCATTTATTCATTATCCCATTATCCATTTTATTTTTCCTCCCCAAATTAAAATATGGTAATACTTTTCCACATAATGTTCTATCATTTCTTAATCGTATTCTATTACCATTATACATTAAATTCTATTTTCATAAGTACCTTTTCCATTATAATTGGTTTCATTTACATAAATAATTTATTATTTTCAAACTACCTTATTTTATGGCATGTACTCATGATAAAGTTCTGCTGTTGAATTAGGATAAGGTTAATTATATCTGCAGGTATTCTAAGGATGTAAAAAACCGTGAAGGTTCACATGATTACTCCTGTAAACACCTCACGGGGAATCACCAGCGATTTTTTAATTTTTTAAACCTTATTTTCATTCATCAGACATTATAAAACATAGACAACAACAGAAGCCCAAGTATTTCTAAGATATTACTTTTTAATCTCTTCTTTTATATCTGTGAGAACCTCCAATATCTGCTTTAAAAGTTCTTTTGTTGTCGGTTCCTCGTCAAGTATATCTTCACTTTTTGTACCAGTCTTAATATCTTTCTGATTAGGGCTGCTAATAATCTGTACAGTAAAAATCGTTCCCTTCTTTCTCGTTGCTTTTTCATTCCATTGTTTGTCATATGCCAATATTTGCGATATCTTTTGAAGATATCTTGTCAATGTCCTCTCCCCACGGATTGGGTCTAATGCTCGATACGCCATCTTTACAGATATTCCATTATACTCAATTATCTCAAACATTCGGTCACCACTCCACTCATCATTTGCTTCCCTCACCGCATCTTCCAAATCATTAGCAAACTCATTTCCAGCATCAAACCTTACACCTGCTTTCGGTCTCGCAAGAGTAGCATAAAACTCAATGTTTTCATTAAACATACACAACTCCTCCATTCATAAATGATATTTTGAATTCAGTGGTTTATTCTACATCCATTTTACAACAGTGCTAAACTGATGTCAAGTGGTTTGATAAAAATTCATTGGTTTAATTTTAATTCGCCATCAATCAAAATTCTAATAATAAATTTAATCCCTTAACCCTTACACCTTATCCCTGTCTACCCTCCCAAAAAGCAAACCCCGCAGCAAATCAGGAGTTATCCTGCATCTGCTACGGGATTATGCAATGAACTTTATTTTTATAGAGTCAACTTTATTATTATGGAGTGGAGTTTATTTTAGTTATATAGAAACAACAGAACCGTTCCCATGTGTCATTCTACGGTTACGCTTTTTGCAAGGTTACGAGGTTTATCAACATCGCATCCTTTTTCAACTGCCATGTAGTACGCTAAAAGCTGCAGCGGTATTACTGTGATTATTGGAGCCACTTCTTCCATCGTCTTCGGTAAATATATGACTTTCTCGACGATTCCTTCTAATTGCTTATTTCCTTCCATTGCGAACGCAAGTACGTAGCCGCCTCTTGTTGTTACTTCTCTTATATTGCTAAGCATCTTCTCAAAAAGGTGTTCCTGTGTTGCCAGTGCAATGACTAATGTGCCATTTTCGATCAATGCTAATGTTCCATGTTTTAATTCACCTGCTGCGTATGCTTCTGAATGTATATATGATATTTCTTTAAGCTTTAAAGATCCTTCCATAGCGACAGCGTAGTCAAGACCTCTTCCCAAATAGAATACGTCTTTCGTATTAAAATGATTTGATGCAAATTCTTGAAGCTCATCTTTGTAATTTAATATGCGTTCTGCCCTCTCAGGAAGTTTCTTTAATTCATCGCAGATTTGTTTTGCATATTCTTTTTCAATTGTTCCCTTCTTCAATGCCAAATCTAATGCAATGAGATATAAAGCTACTAACTGTGTCGTGTACGCCTTTGTGGATGCAACGGCAATCTCAGGCCCTGCCCAAGTATAAATTACATCGTCTGCTTCTCTCGATATAGAGCTTCCCACAACGTTTGTGATTGCTATTACTCGGGAATTATGTTTTTTAGCCTCTTTAAGTGCCGCAATCGTATCTGCTGTTTCACCTGACTGACTTACTACTATTGTCAATGTTCTTTCGTTTATAATTGGTTCTCTATATCTAAATTCTGAAGCTATATCTACTTCAACAGGTATTCTTGCAAATTTCTCTATAGCATATTTCCCGACAACACCTGCATGATATGCAGTTCCACACGCAACAATAAATATTTTCTCAATCTTGTCAATCTCATCCTTTGTTATTTTCACCTTGTCTAATACAATTTCGCCATCATTTATTATCCTACCTCTTAATGTGTCTTTTATGGCATTAGGTTGTTCGTGAATTTCTTTCAGCATGAAATGCTCATATCCGCTCTTTTCTGCCGACTCAACGTCCCATTTTACCTCAAATACAGATTTCTGCACATCTTTGCCAAATGCATCTATTATCTTGACACTGTCTTTCTTAATTATCGCAATTTCTTTATCATCAAGGAAGTACACTTTTCTCGTGTGTCTCAATATGGCTGGTACGTCTGATGCAATAAAGTTTTCACCATCTCCAAGGCCAACTATAAGTGGAGCATCTTTTCTTGCAGCAACTATCATATCTGGATGGTCTTTTGAAAGTACACCAAGCGCATAAGATCCTTCTATTCTATCGAGGACTTTCATAACGGCCTCTACTATATCTCCCTTGTAATAGTACTCAAGAAGATTTGCAACAACTTCTGTATCCGTCTCTGATTTAAATGTGTAGCCTTCTTCTATCAGCCTTTTCTTTAATGGCAAATAATTTTCTATTATACCGTTATGAACAACGGCAATTATCCCGGACTGTGACAAATGTGGATGCGAATTTATATCAGATGGTTCCCCATGTGTTGCCCATCTAGTATGACCTATTCCTATGGAACCATAAAGATTGTCTTTTTTAAGTGCTTCTTCCAGTTCACTTATTCTGCCTTTTGCCTTTTTTATATTTATATTGCCGTCGTTTATGACAGCTATACCGGCAGAATCGTACCCCCTGTACTCAAGCTTTTTAAGTCCTTCAATCAATATTGGTGTCGCCTGTTCATCACCAATATATCCAACAATTCCACACATAGTAAAAATCTCCTCTCAATATTTTTTATATTTAGTTTTCCCTGCTCAAACCGCTCTATGCCAATGGTCACCCATGGTTTTCCCGGTTTTTTATCGATCGCAGGAGACCGCAGGGCATCCGCCGATAACTCGATAAACCCTGTCCTCGTCAACTTAGAGTTTCCTCTAAGCCCAGGCGCTTTTATTCAGTTGTAAATGTCATGGGCATTCCCCCTTTCAACATTTAAAGTCTTATAATTTGTGTCAATACTTAAAAGCTTATTTAAATTTATATTAATCAGGAAGTAATTATACCTCCTGTATTAATAAGCATCATTAATTAAGCTTTTTTTCAATCAAGCTAGCCAATTCTTTTGCCATCGATTCAATCTTTTCTTGATCTTTCCCTTCTACCATTACCCTGACTAATGGCTCTGTACCTGACGGTCTTATTAGCACACGTCCTTCGCCTTGCATCTCTTTTTCTAATTTATTTATTTCTCTAGCTATGTCTTCGTCATCCATGTATTTGTGCTTTAATTCATTCTTGACTTTGGCATTTATCAAAACCTGAGGATATGAAACCATTACTCCTGACAATTCTGACAGCTTTTTGCCGCTTGAGACAAGAAGTTCAGCAACCTTAAGTGCAGTAATCTCGCCATCTCCTGTTGTATTGTGGTCAAGAAATATTATATGACCTGATTGCTCGCCACCTATTGAGTAACCGTTTCTAACCATTTCCTCCAATACATATCTGTCGCCGACTTTTGTTTTAACGACATCTATGCCATTTTGCTTTAGCGCTATATCCAAACCTATGTTGCTCATCACTGTCACAACTACTGTATTTTTATTTAGTTTGCCTCTACTTTTAAGATGTATGCCGCACATAGCCATTATGTGATCTCCATCAACGATGTTACCTTTTTCGTCAACTGCAATTAATCTATCTGCATCTCCATCAAAGGCAAATCCTACATCGGCACCGGTTCCAGCTACAATCTCCTGCAATACCTTTGGATTCGTAGATCCGCATTTGACATTTATTTTTTCTCCATTTGGATGCGAACCGTACAGTATTACATCTGCACCTAATTCATGAAAAAGTATTGGTGCGACTGTGCTGCTGGCACCATATGCGCAATCTAAAACTATCTTTAAACCTTTTAAATCACAGTTTATGGTGGACTTCAAAAATTCGATGTAATCCCTCTGAGCACTTTTGCTTTCTATCACATTTCCAACATCTAATCCTGTCGGAGTTGGTAAATCGCTATTCTCATTTATTATCTTTTCTATCTTGTCTTCTACTTCATCCGGAAGTTTATATCCATCTTTATTAAAAAATTTTATTCCATTGTACTCCACGGGATTATGTGATGCGGAAATGACTACTCCTGCATCTAATTTATAAAGCCTTGTTAAATATGCAACAGCGGGTGTCGGTATAATGCCTGCATCTATGACTTCAGCTCCAACTGATGTAAGGCCTGCTGTAAGGGCACTCTGAAGCATATCGCCAGATACGCGGCTATCACGTCCTATCAAAATCTTTGGCCTTCTGGAGCATTCTGTTAGAACATATGCGCCGGCTCTTCCCAGCTCAAATGCAAGCTGCGGTGTAAGATCCTTGTTGGCAATACCCCTCACACCATCCGTTCCGAATAATCTTGCCATATAATCCATTCCTTTCAGTAATCAAAAATCATACGATAATATTTTATCACACCAACCAAGTCAATGCAATTTGCTATATTCTACCTTGAATCCCATCAAAAGTTTCTTTTATTTTTTCATGAAATACGGTATACTAATATGCGAACAAAGGTTTTAGGAACATAAGTTTGAGGAGTGCAATTTATGCGTCATATTCTGCACATTGATATGAATGCTTTTTATGCGTCATGTGAACAATCAAAAGATAAAAGCTTAAAAGGTAAACCGGTGGTAGTTGCGGGAGATCCTTCAAAACGCCATGGCATCGTCCTTACCGCTTCATATGAAGCTCGCAAATATGGTATAAAAACAGGTATGCCCAATTGGCAAGCGCGTACGCTTTGCAATGATGCAATATTTTTAAAGCCAGACTTTGACAGCTATATTCAATATTCAATAAAAATGATAAATATACTAAAAGAGTTTTCACCATTAGTAGAGCAATTTTCCATTGATGAGGCATGGGTTGATGTAACAGGGTGCGAAGACTTATTTGGCTCTCCAATAGAAATAGCTCATAAAATACAAAGCAGGATAAAAGATAGCCTTGATCTGCCATGTTCCATTGGAATCTCGGAAAATAAACTTGTGGCAAAGATGGCATCAGAATTAAAGAAGCCCTTGGGAATAACGGAGCTTCCTCTCGAAAAAATAAAAGATATGATATGGCCACTAGATGTTGAAAATCTCATATGGATTGGATCCGCAAGAAGCAAAAAGTTAAAAAGCTTTGGTATAAATACAATTGGTGACCTTGCAAATACACCTATGACGTTTCTCATAAATCTCTTTGGAAAACCAGGAAAAGATATTTATTACTTTGCAAATGGCATCGATTTAAGTCCAGTTAGGCCTTATGCAATAACTGCAAAATCATTCGGCAATACAATTACTCTTCCTAGAGATTACACAGATATAGAAGATATAAAGAGGGGCTTTTTATCTCTTTCTGAGATGGTTGGAAGCCGAATGAGAAAGCAAAATTTTATGGGAAAGACAGTTAGTATTACCGTGAAAGACAATAATTTCAAGTCAATAACCCGCTCTCGTACAATTGATTACACCGTTTTAACAGAGGACATTTTTAACGCCGCCATGAAATTATTTAAAGAAAACTACGATACAAATTTTAAAATAAGGATGCTGGGTGTCAGTGTATCGAATCTTGTAAAAATTGATGAAAATATTCAGCTCTGTCTCTTTCAAAATGCAAAATACGAAAATTTAAAAAAACTTAATTACGCAATTGACATGATTAGAGATAAGTACGGATTTGACAGCATCTCCCGCGGATTAATACTTACAGGTGAAAAAATCAAGCAATTGGCGCCATTATCAGGAATGAAAAATTTTGATCCAAGACCACACAGCTATTTTGAATTTGGATAATTGATGAGGTTATTTAAAGCAGCTATTACCGCATTACCCATTTTTTCTAAAGATTCAGCTTTTTTAAGCGATAAATCTGGATATATACTTTTACCAACTGTTACAGAAATTCTTCCACTGCGCGGCAGATACTCTCCCATAGGTAGCACTACATCAGTTCCACTTATTCCTACAGGCACTATAGGAGACCCAGATTTATACGAAAGATACATTGCACCTTTGTAAATTTTTTTTACACTTTTATCCAAGGATATACCGCCTTCAGGAAACACAGCTATGGAATACCCATTTTTAAGCAGCTTAAGAGCACTTCTTAAAGCATTAACATCTGCAGTATTTTTCTTGATCGGAATAGTCCCCAGTGCATTTAACATCAAATTTAAAATTGGAATTTTATATAAATCCTTGCTGGCAAGAAAGAAAACTCTCCTATCAAGCGCATCTATCAATGCGATAGGATCTAAAATGCTCTTATGATTGGCTACAAATATACACGGTCCTTTCGGTATATCATCTATAAATTTTACGCTAAAACTACAAAATGAAGCAAGCAGCCCCGTTGTAATCATCTTTATCAAATTGTACAATAATATCATTAATATCACCCATAATTATAATAGATGACTTAGCAAAAAAAGTTCTCTATCTAAAATAAAAAAATCAATAAAAGCGAAATTCACTTTGGAATATAATTATATGTAACTTTTTTTTCGCATTATCGGAAAGTAACAAATTAAGGAAAATCTATACTTTTCTATGCAAAGTAAAAAACCTCCAAATGCGGAGATTTTTATTTTACAGCAAATTGAGAGCCAATAGACTCTTTACCTCTATTATATGCTTGTATATTTATTGGTATCAGTTTTTCTTTTCCTTCAAAGACTTTTTTAAAGGCATTTATTACAGCATCTTCGCTTACTATGTTTTTCAAACTCATCAATGCTCCAATCATTATGGAATTGGCAATCTTGAGATTTCCCATCTGATTTGCAATATCGTTTGCTGGAATCCTGTATACTTCAATGTCGCTCCTTTGAGGGCCTATGTCTATTAACGAACTATTTATAAGCAGTATGCCACCTTTTACCAGATGTTTTTCAAATCTTTCTAAAGAAGGTCTATTCATTGCAACAACTACCGTTGCCTCATTTATTATTGGAGATCCTACTGGTTCATCAGATATTGTAACATGACAGTTGGCTGTGCCACCTCTCATCTCTGGACCGTATGACGGTAGCCATGATACATTTTTTCCGTCCATCATGCCCGCATACGCCATAATAAGCCCCATCGACATGATTCCTTGTCCACCAAATCCTGCAAATATTATTCTTTCATCCATTTTATTTAGCCTCCTCTAAGGTGTTTTTATATACACCTAAAGGATAGTAAGGCTCCATATTGTCTTTTATCCATTTAAGTGCTTCGTTTGGAGATAATCCCCAGTTTGTGGGACAGCTTGACAGCACTTCTATCATGGAGAATCCTTTTTTATTCAATTGCGCTGTAAACGCATTTTTGATTGCTTTTTTTGCTTGTAGTATGTGTTTTACATCGTATACTGATACTCTTTCAATGTAGGATGCTCCATCAAGCGTCGACAGCATTTCACACATTTTCACCGGATAACCGTTGTTCCCCGGTTTTCTACCATATGGTGTTGTAAGCGTTTCTTGCCCTATCAAAGATGTAGGCGCCATTTGTCCTCCTGTCATTCCGTATATGGCGTTATTTACAAATATTACAGTTATATTTTCTCCTCTTGCTGCTGCGTGTACTGTTTCTGCTGTGCCTATTGCTGCTAGGTCTCCATCTCCTTGGTATGTAAATACAACTTTATCTGGATGTACCCTCTTTATGCCGGTAGCAACGGCTGGTGCTCTTCCGTGTGCTGCTTCTTGCATGTCGCAGTTGAAATATTCATAGGCAAATACTGCACATCCTACAGGTGCCACGCCTATTGCTTTGTCTAATACTCCTAGTTCTTCCATTACTTCTGCTACCAGTCTGTGGACTATCCCATGTGTACAACCTGGACAGTAGTGAAATGGGACATCTGTAAGGCCTTTGGTTTTTTGAAATACTACAGCCATTATTTTGCACCCCCTGATCTTTTCCTGATTTCTTCTAGTATTGCTGCTGGTTCTGGTACCATTCCTCCTGCTCTCCCGTAAAAGTACACTGGTTTTCGTCCATTGACTGCCAGCTTTACGTCTTCTACCATCTGTCCCATGCTCATTTCTATTGATAGGTATCCTTTGACATGATCTACAGTTTTTTCGAATGGTTCAACTGGGAATGGCCACAGTGATATGGGCCTTATTAGTCCTACTTTTATGTTTTCTCGCTTTGCTAACTCGATTACGTTTTTTACTACGCGGGCAATTGTACCGTATGCTACCAGTATTATTTCTGCATCTTCGCAGTTTATCATTTCATAGCGTACTTCTTCTTTTGATGCTTTTTCATATTTATTAAATAGTTCTATATTGTGTTTTTCTAACATTTGTGGATCTAGTTCAAGAGAGTTTATGATGTTTTTTTTCTTTCTTGTACCCATGCCTGTTGTAGCCCATGTTTTTTCTTCTATGTGGTTTTCTCCTTTTTTTATGCTGTCAAAGTCGACAGGTTCCATCATTTGGCCTAACATACCGTCTCCTAGTATCATGACAGGGTTTCTGTATTTGTCGGCTATGTCGAAGGCTTGTTGTACAAGGTCCGCCATTTCTTGTATTGTTGATGGCGCTAAGACGATGAGTTTGTAGTCTCCATGTCCTCCGCCTTTTGTTGCTTGGAAGTAGTCTGATTGTGAAGGTTGTATTCCTCCAAGTCCTGGACCGCCTCTCATTATGTTGGCTATTACGCATGGTACTTCTGCTCCGGCTATATATGAGATCCCTTCTTGCATTAGACTTATTCCGGGACTTGACGATGTGATTAAGACTCTTGCACCGGCTCCACCGGCACCATATACCATGTTTATGGCAGATACTTCACTCTCTGCCTGCAGAAATACTCCTCCTACTTCAGGCATCCTTTTAGCCATGTATGCTGTGACTTCGTTTTGAGGTGTTATAGGATAACCAAAATAATGCCTGCATCCGGCCTGTATAGCAGCTTCTGCTAATGCTTCATTTCCTTTCATCAATACTTTAGCCATTTTATTTTCCCCTTTCGTCACTTTATAACCGTTATAACTGTATCAGGACACATGATTGCACAGAATCCACAGATTATACATTTTTCTATGTTTTCGGGTTTTATCATGGCTGGATGATATCCTTTGACATTTAGCCTGTCTAGATCCATCTCAATTATGTGTTTTGGACATGCTTCTACGCATAGTTCGCAGCTTTTACATAAATTTTCATTAAAAATGACTTGTTTCATTTTTATCCTCTCCATCATATTTTATTCCAAGGTGCTTTCATATATAGGTCTATAGGGAATACCTCATAACCCATTTCAATGAGTCTTTCGGTAATATCTCTCTTTGCGGCAGTCATTTTAACGGGTATCCCTGTTATCCTAGACACCTCTTCTACTACCTTTTGCCCTTTTATGACATCTTCTATAGATGTGTCATATGATAGATGTGTGTTATTAACGAGATGAGTCACACTAATTCTTGCCGCATTTTCAACAAGTTTTATATATTTTATCACGGAATCTGCGTCTTTCGTAAAAGGCCTATTGACATTTACGATAAATAGGACTTCGACATCTTTATTGGATATGATGTTGTGATACTGTCCAAATGCAATTGCCCCTGCATCATCTCCGCCTACGTCAAACACAGCATACTTTTCTTTATCTTGAATAGCACCATATATATCTCTAGACAATGCTGGCATATCAGCATTCATGTATTTTTCATCAGCACCGATTACTTTAATGCCCCATTTGTCAAAAAGCTCTCTTCTCACCTCCCTAGAACGAAAATAAGGGTTTACTATATCGAGATCTACAATATCTACATCGTGTCCAGTTTCTTTGATATACCTTGCATAATTTATGGCTATTTCAGTCTTACCTGTACCATAATGCCCAAGAACAATCGTAAGTCTCTTGTAATCCATTATCATCATCCTTTATTTAACACACTCTCGTCCCACTGCTCACTAAAAGAAATAAGCAATAAATTCATTTTATTGAATATTTACATCTACAGTCTCTGGCTTTACTTTAACTATTTTTAGATTTAAATCTGTTGTAACATTTATTGGTAATGTCTGGGTGCCTGGTGAAGCATTTGTTACATCCACATACGCACTAAATTCACTTGGAGTTGCCGAATTTACTATAGTTTCAGGACCTGTTACGGTTATTACAACATTGGAATTTGAAACAGTCACGTTTTTATTGCCTGCGCCCTTCACATCGATATTGCTAAGCGTAATATCGCTTGTAACTATTTTTTCAATATCGATATACACCTTTGCCGTACTGTCGCTTTTGACAAGGCTAATACCATCTGGAAGGTCAAAAGATACATTTTCAGTGACCGGTGCATTTTTTCCTGATATATCTATCTGCTTTGTATCAATGCTTTTTATAGAATTCAAGGCAGAATCTTCTCCTGTAACGTACACATACTCAGGCAGTACGCTGACTTCCGCTACATCATAGCCGTCCATTGGCTTGCCAAATATTTTAGCAGTTACAGGCACTCTTATCGCTCTATTTACATCTATCTCAACTTTGATATATTTAGGATTTAAATCGACTCCTTTGACTTCATTGTTATCGCTGTCTACAGCCTCCACTGGAACAGATATATTTACATCCTTTGACTTATTAGACATATCTACTTGAGCAATTACGTTTTTTACTAAGTTAACTTTGCTTTCCGGTCCACTAACTATAACTTCTCCGGGTGTCGATATAGCTGGCTTCATTGCATATCCGTCAATAACAGTGCCGTTTACCTTAACGCGAACAGGCATTTGCACTCTAGCTACTTTATCTACATCTAGCTTTATCTCAGATGGATTTGCAGAGACAAATGTCACATTTTTAGGCAGGGAGCTAACCTGTACTGGCACGACATTTATTCCTTTAGTTATTATCCTGCTTACATCTGCTTCCACCTGTATATCAGAAGGTCTTACATTCATAACGTCGCTTCTTCTTCCCTTTATTCTAACTGTCACTGTAAAGTTCTTATCCCCAATTAATGTCAATCCTTTTTTATCAAGGGTATTCAAATTAACGATATTTACAGGAATATTGCCTACATCGTATGATATTTCGGGATTTTTCTCCCCCATAACATAAAGCCACAATATAAAGGCTAGAACAACTGAAAGTATCTTTATTGTAATGTTTTTACTCAGCATGCTTATTCCCCCATTTAAACCAGTTGGGTCCTTTGCTCTCTTTTACTTTGAACATACTTAAAAGAACTTCCTTCAATGTCTTTATATCCAAATGCCTAGAGATTCTCCCATTTTGAGCTAATGAGATGGTGCCAGTTTCTTCGGAAACTATGACTGATACAGCATCCGATATCTCTGTGACTCCTATTGCAGCCCTATGTCTTGTGCCAAGCTCTGTGCTTAAATTCTGATTATCAGTAAGTGGCAAGAAACATCCTGCAGCCATTATTCTATCGCCTCTTATTATAACTGCACCATCGTGAAGTGGAGTATTTGGTATAAATGTATTTATTAGAAGCTCGCTAGATATCTTAGAGTCAAGGGATATACCTGTTTCTATCAGTTCGTTTAACCCTGTATTTCTTTCTAAAACTATAAGTGCTCCTATTTTTGATCTAGACAAAAACTGAACAGCATCGCATATCTCACCTATGACATCCGCTATATCCTGGACATCATCGTTTATGATGAAGAAATTTCTCTTTATGAACTCACTTCTTCCAAGTGATTCCAAAGCTCTTCGCAGTTCCGGCTGAAATACTATTAAAAGTGCTATCACGCCTACGGTCATTGCATTGCTTAAAATATAATTGACTGTCCTGAGCTGCAGCCATTCACTTAACTTCGTCAATATTAAAAGTATTATAATTCCTTTAAATAACTGTTCTGCTCTCGTTTTTCTTATGACTAAGATAAGTCGATACATTACGTATGCTATTATTGCTATGTCAACAATATCATTTATTTTCATTGTCTTTATTATTTCTATAAGGCCATTGAACAAAAAGCTCACCTCTTGAGGCAAAATTGTAAACTAATCTAATTGTAGTACTTATTTATAATAATTATACAATAATAATTCGCAAAATCCTATAAACTTTAATATTCTATAGATGGAAAAAGTCATAGAATGACAATCATTCTATGACTTCCACAATTATATTTTTCTCTTCAACACGCTTTATAAGAGGATTTATTACATCCCCGTGAAGCAATACTTCAAAAGCAGATCTTAACGATTTGCCTACTATAATCTCTGTAATATCGTTTTCATCCGCAAATTCGGCTAAAGTATCAGATATCTTCTTTCCCACCAATATAGATACTCTACCACCCAACTTCTGAGCCATCTCAAAGAGTTCAACTAAAATCTTGTGTTCTTTTAAATCTTTATATATATCATTGTTTTTATTTACATATACAACACAAAATTCCCCATTTGTCTCTTTCGCTCTCTCTGCTCCTCTTTCAACAAGCCTTCGGCAACTCTTTTGAGGCGTCACGCAAACCATGATCCTGCTTTTTACCCCAGGCTCGTAACTTAAAACCATCAGCAAGCCTCCTATCAGGAGAAATAATAACCATACTAAATATATTATATATTTAAAATAACATTTGTGTCAATCGAACAAATCATCAGATTTATTCATACAAAAATTTTTCTATTCCTGATATTCCTCTTTAAGTACTCTTTTATATATACAACATCGTCTTTAGATGGCTCCACATTTCCATATGCCAAATCGTTGTATACTTTTGTGACTCTGTCAAAATCTTTAAATCCAGCACTCATGACTCTTTCTTGATATTCTATAGTTGTTTCACTGTCGTCCTTTCTAAGACCTCTTTTCCCGAGGCTTTTAAGTATTTTATTGTAATAATATACATATGCATTTTTATTAGAGTCAAGATACTTTTTTAGCAAAACATATTTAATAGCAGCCGCAATAGCTAATGCTAATGTTATAAGAAGCCATATTATGATTATGGTTGTATACATATTTCTGCGAGTAATTATATTGTTTCCTGCCTGGTTTTTGACGATATTATCTTGCATCTTATTTTGGTTGACATTGGTTTTCGGTATAGCTACATTACCGGTATTTGTATTTGGCTGAGTGGAAGATGGTGTCCCAGAATCGGCACCTGCTGCTTGAGAAAATGTCTCGGAATAAATAGCTGTTGGCTCAAATGTAACCCAGCCACTGTTTTGAAAGTGTACCTCAACCCACGCATGGGCATATGATGCTTTAATGTCATAATTATCTCCGAAAATAGGTGGAGGAGGCATTTTAAAGCCTACAACATATCTCGCAGGTATCCCTATAGTCCTTAACATGATAACCATTGAAGTTGCAAAATACGTACAATAGCCTTGCTTCAAATCAAAAAGAAAATAATCGACAAAATCTCTTCCAGGTGGTGTTTCAGGAACATCCAGATTGTATTTATACGTATTTCTGAGATACTGCTCCACGGCTTTTACTTTGTCGTAATCAGTCTTCTTATCTTTAGTTATACTTAAAGCCAATTCTTTTACCCTTTCAGGCAAATTATCAGGATATTGAAGATATCTCTTCATATCATCGCTGGCAACAGTTTTATCATTCTCTAAATCTTTGACACTTATGTCAGGTTTGTAATATTCAACAACATAAGGACTTTTTATCCTTCTCCCCATAGATATCAATGCTAAAGAGCTTTTGTCGTATATATTGTTAATACTTACATGATACGGCTGCCAAGGCGAAAAAATAATATTTGTATTCATCGCCACCGGATAAATTTCTAACTTTCTAATGGTGTATTTTATACCTTTTGAAAAGGCAGGTGGAAAATAATTGCCATTTCCAAAATTGTGCTGAATCTCAGAATTTGTCCATCTGTTGTTCTCATAAGTATCAAAAACTTCACCTCTTAAATATGTGCTTTCATCAGCCTTTACCCTCATAACAATTTGATCACTTACACTTTCCGGGCCACCCAAATCCTGAGAAAATGAACCAAAGTCAGTGCTAAAAGTCGTTGTAGTGCCTTCAACGCCTATACCATTTCTCCATGTTTTTGTGAATGGAAATGTAGTATAGAATTTATCATTCATTGATTTCCACACAACAGGTTGAAAACTTTTCGGAAGTGCGTATGCAATTGCAGTGCTTATAGAAGAAAATACAATTGATATTACAAGCAGGCTCACAATTGAAGCTTTGCCATTCCCAGCCTTTTGATAATAATTTATTGACATATTTATAAAACTTACAGCAATATAGAATATTAAATATGTATATGCTTTGTCAATGTAATTATACCATTGGAAAACCAATACCAATATACCAAATAGCATCGTTAAAAAATAACTCTTTAAGATGCTGTTTAAAAAAGTAATAGCCAATGCAACGACAAAAATACCTAATATAACAGTCGTCAAAAAATACCTGCTTGTCAATTGGCTAAATCCGTCAGGCCAATTTGTTTCTCCCATATATATGTAAAGCCAATTTATATATCTATCAATATCTACAACGACTTTTGTAAGCACATCCTTCTTCATGTAAAAATAGTATAAATCTACTAAAATGAACAATGAAAGAAATGCTATAATAAGTTGCGGCCGCTTAAAAAGAAATGTCAGTAAAGCAACCAATACGGAAGATAAAAATATGATATCAAGTATACTTACATTAAAGTTCAAGCCCACAAATATCGACAATGAAAGTATTACTGATAAGATAACAGTTATAATATATTCAAATATATTGAACTTTTTTGTGTATATCTTCATATTTATCTCCCCAAGAAATAAATTTTATTCCCAAATTATCTAATTTTCTTTTAGTCTCTTCTTCCAATGGCGCTTTATTTGTATAAAATATAATTACATTTTGATGTAAATTAATATTTGACAGCGTAAATACAGTGTTTTCATCAACATATGGTGTAATTATCACCAATGTAGACTCTCTGGAAACACGTCTTATATTATTCAATAGTTTTTCATCGAAATCACTATCATAAGTCGGAAACAGTTTAAGAGTCAATAATTTAAGAATACTAAAATCTTTTATGCTTTTACATCTTACCAAATGCTTGTTTGATTCATAATCAACAAGACTTACAGGTACACCATTGGCAAGGCAATATTTTGCAATTGAAAGTACACACTCTGCAGTTTTTTCATCTATCATTCCATTATAGTCTTCTTTGTAATGCTGTCTATACAAATCCCATATTATAAAAACTTCATTTGACGCTGTATATTCATATTCTTTTACATACAATTTCTGTAGTTTTGCAGATATTCGCCAATGAACCCTTTTAAGGCTATCACCGTCAATGTATTCTCTTAAATTTGATAGGTTTGTATAATCTTCGTACTGCTTATTTTTACCTTCAGCCCTACCTATTTCCGCAATTGCAGGCAGTTCAATCGAAATGTCGTATACGTTGGGATATACAATTATCTTATGCTTTTTATTAAACGTCTTTTTAACCTCAAATATGCCAAAAGGGTCCCTTAATTTTATTTTAACAGGACCTATCTTATATATCCCCCTTCTTTTACACTCGATGCTTCTTTTTATTACTTTCTTCTGAAATGGATTTAAATTTGTCGTTATGGGAAAAAAGCTTTCATTTTTATCATCAATAGCTATAAATATCAAAGGTAGAAACCATTTATTTTTAATCTTTATCTTGTACCCAATTTTCTCTCCAACATGGATTTCACTGTCTTTTATATCAATTTTTAGCTTGATTGATTCTCTACCTATTATGGAGTATAGAATGCTTAATAATAAAATTGATGAAAGAGCAAAGAAGATGTAATAAAGTATTTCTCCCCCAGTAAATATTGCAAACAGAAAAGATACTGTTGTAAATGACAATAAAAGAATAAAATTACGCATATTTCTTTACCACCGGTACTTTTGTCGCATTCAAGATATCTTTTATCACACTTCTCTCATCAAGGTTATTAAATCTCGCTTCATTTTTTAATATTATTCTGTGTGATAGAACTGGCACGCTTAAATATTTCACATCATCAGGCAGAACATAATTGCGACCTTCTATAAAAGCCTTGGCTTGCGACGCCTTCATCAAACTAATCGCTGCTCTCGGACTTGCTCCTAAAAGCACAGTCGACAAATTTCTGGTATTGTTGACAATCGTAATAATATAATCAAGAATACTGTCATCAACATAGACAGACTTTACTTCATTTTGCATTTTCAATATTTCCATTATCGACACAACAGGCTTTAAATCTTCAAGAGGATCTAACGCCTCAAACCTTTTAAGCATTTCAATCTCGTGCTTAATATCTGGATATCCTAAATTGACTTTAATCATGAATCTGTCTAGCTGTGCCTCGGGAAGTCTAAATGTACCATCGTATTCAATAGGATTTTGTGTGGCGATTACCATAAAAGGCCGAGGCAACATGTAAGTCTTTCCATCTACTGTAACCTGCCTTTCCTCCATTGCCTCCAAAAGACTTGATTGTGTTTTAGGTGATGTTCTGTTTATCTCGTCAGCCAGCAATATTTGACTCATTATAGGTCCTTGTTTAAACTCAAATACTCCTTTTTCTGGATTGTAAATAGAAACGCCAATAACATCGGATGGCAATAGATCCGGCGTAAATTGGATTCTCTTAAAATCAGCATTAATTGACTTCGCCAATGCTTTAACTAATGATGTTTTTCCAACTCCTGGAACATCTTCTATGAGAACATGTCCACCAGATAAGAGTGCCACCAGCACCAACTTCACTTCTTCTGTCTTTCCTATTATTACTTTGCTTATATTGTCAATAATTTTAACTATCGTTTCCATAATTCCTCCATAGTTTTTAATATCTGTAATACACAAATATTTTATCCAAATTTTATAATTTCTTTACTATAAGTATACAAAAAAAAAATTCCTTAAACAAGGACATAGAAATTCAATCATAAATTTTCTTTGAAATATCTAAGAATACCTTTAAATATAGCCCATGCAATTTTATACTGGTATTTTTCGTCATTTAAAAGTTTCTCTTCTTCCGGATTCGACATAAAACCGCACTCGATAATGACAGCAGGCATCTTTGCATGTCTCAATATGTAAAAAGTGCTTGTTTCTTTTGCCATCCTGTCGTTATTAGAATCTAAAGTTTTTCTTAATTCGTCTTGTATTATCTCTGCCAGAAGCTTACCTTCTTTTGAATTTTTTTGATAAAAAACCTGTGCACCTTTATATTTAGGATCAGGAAAACTGTTAAGATGAATGCTTAACAAAATATCTCCTTTTACATCATTGCCAGCATACACCCTGTTTTTTAAATCTTTCATTATATCGCTATCAGTTAATGCATCGTCTTCCCTCGTCATAAGTACGATACCACCGCTTTCTTCTATTAGATTCTTAAGTTTGGAGGCTATTTCCAGGTTAAGCTCATCTTCATCTTTTCCATATTTCCCAGGCTTACCCGGATCATTTCCTCCATGACCCGCATCGATTACCACTATTTTATTCATTACAGGAATGTAGTTTATAGTTTCAATTGATTTATTCAAAAAACTGATAAGGAAGACAAGTAGAAGCATTAAACCGGCAAGTAACAGGTATCTATTAGGTTTCATCCACATTACTCCTTTATGTTTTTACTGGATATAATGCAATTTACCGTAATTTCTAATCACATTATAAAATATTCAGATTTCGATATAACTATGTCACCATAAGATTTAAATTACATATTATGATTAAGGAAAGGAGGAATCAATATGATTACTTTAGAGTTTACGTATGTTGTAAAGTCAGGTGATACTTTATTTTCAATTGCTAAGAAATTTAATACTTCTGTCGAATCGATAATATCGAGAAACAATATTGTAAATCCTTCCCTCATATATCCCGGTCAAACTCTCATAATACCTGTTACCGGAGTATACTATACAGTAATGCCAGGTGATACAGTTTATATTATAGGGCAAAAGTTTGGCATTCCATATGAATCGATAATTTATGTAAATAACATACTATATCCCTATACAATATATCCCGGACAAATGTTATTCATACCTGGTGCTAATAAACTTATGCAATCAGAGTCAGAAATACATCAAATGTATTATACACCACCGATGACTCCAATAGGAGAAATGTACGACATGCCGCCAACAGCACCTACACAACATATGCCTTGCCCGACTTATTATGTTGTACAGCCAGGAGATACTTTATGGAGTATATCAAATAGATTCGGCATTTCATTAGATGAGATAATAAGGGCAAATTATTTTATGGATCCTAATATGATCTACCCGGGTCAAACTATCATCATCCCATGTCCATCAAAAACTGTACCTATGCCACCTTCACCACCTGTATATGAACATCCAAAGGAAGGCAGAATGGTATACGTAGTAAAACCCGGTGATACTCTTTATACAATCGCTATGAGATTCAATACGACAGTAGATGCTATCCTGAAAGCTAATCCTGATATCCAAAATCCTTCACTTATATACCCGGGGCAGAGAATAATAATACCTGTTTCGAAAGAGTCTGAAAATAATGACAGTGCTCAAGCACAGAGTGAAAGTAAATCAGAAAAAGGCAGTGAAAAAACAGACGAAAATAGAGAGGAAAAAGCCAGTGAAGATAACGATGAAAAAGGAAAGACCATCCAATAACTGGATGGTCTTTTTTACTCCAGACTATCTATATATTTTTCTGCTACATAAGCCGCAATAGCACCATCTGCAGTAGCGGTTACTACCTGCCTCAATGTCTTCTTTCTGACATCTCCTGCAGCAAAAACACCCGGTATATTTGTTTTCATGTCTTCATCAGTTAATATATAACCATACTCATCTGTATCTACAATGCCTCTTACTAAATCGGAATTCGGGCTTAAACCTATAGCAATAAACACACCATCAACCTTTAGAGTGCTTTCTTCATTCGTCTTGACATTTTTTAAAACTAGTCCTTCAACACCGTATTCTCCTTGTATATCCTTAACAACAGTATCCCAAATGAATTCTATTTTAGGATTTGCAAATGCTCTATCTTGAAGAGTTTTTGTGGCTCTCAGCTTATCCCTTCTATGAATAACATAAACCTTTTTTGCAAATTTAGTCAAATAATTGGAGTCCTCCATAGCAGTATCTCCACCACCTACAACTGCAACTACCTGATCTTTATAAAAAGCTCCATCGCAAGTAGCACAATATGAAACACCAGAGCCTCTGAATTTTCTCTCTTTATCAAAGCCTAATTCTTTAGGTGTTGCTCCTGTGGCAAGTATTATTGCTTTTGCCTCATATGTCTTTTTATTTGTGGTTACCTTTTTTACTTTGCCTGTTATATCAAGGCCTACAACTTCTTCGTTATAAATCTGCAGTCCATAGCTTTTTGCCTGCGCTTCCATTTTATTTATTAGGTCAGGACCGCTAATACCGTCAAAGCCCGGATAGTTTTCTATCTCATATGTTGTTACAATTTGGCCTCCTACATACATTTGCTCTATCATGACAGTATCTAATTTGGATCTGCATGCATAGAGTCCTGCAGCAAGTCCTGCCGGCCCACCGCCCAGTATGATTAGATCGTACATACAATAATCACTCCTTATCACAATACAATAATGGAAGTAGTTCAATACTACTTCCATTATTGTACCATATTTTTTTGATTTTACATAACGCCGGCTGGTTGTCTAAATTTATTTTTTGTCTCCTGTATTTCTTGCAATTGTGCCGGCTTTACTGAGTACCATCCTCTTTGATTAATAGCATTCCATACTTGCTTTTGTTCTTCAAATGTTGAATTTAAAGCATTAATAAAATCCCTTTTGAGGCTTTCATTGGCAGCTTCAGTCGCTGCATGTGAAAGTGCATCGATAGCAAGTTTGTAATCGCCCAGTACTCCCATCATAATGTCTTTATCTGTCATGCCTGCATTACTTATCATATGTACACCTCCTCATCCTAAATTTTTCACAATAGAGTTAAAACTATTTTGACATCTGCTGGCCAAATTCTGGCAAAGCGCTTTTAATTGCTGATCCTTAAGCCTCGTAGCACTATCGTTTAAACACTTTACCATATGCTCTTGAAGCGAAAGCACATCATCCAGATACATCAATTCTTTGCTTGTTATCTGTGGCAATTCAATTCCTCCTTTCATAAGTTTCAAATTTAATATGTGCATATGAAAAAAAAATATACGACGATGCCGTATATTTTAAAATTGTCATTTGATGTATCCCTTTCTCTTCAGTTTCTCGATGTGCTCATTCAACTTTTCATCAATATTTATACTGTATTGATCTTCCAAGACAAACATCATAGATACAGCTACCTGTGCAACATCTAGAAGTTCTTCTGAAATTTTCTCTGCCACATCCTTATTAGACATTGTTATATTTTCTCCATTTAATCCCCTGAATTTTCCTATTGCCTGTGCTAACTCTCCTGCTTCTTCCATAAGCTTCAATGCGGTAGACTCCAGGGAAGGCTTAAGGTTATTAAGTTGAGGTAAACTGATAGCTTTATACTTTGTCTCCATAATATCACCACCTTATGACTGTTTCCTTCTAGCTAAAAACTTTGATACTTCAGGTGTTTGTTCTTTAATGAGATCAAGCATTTTGTATGAAATACTTCTTATATCCCACTGGGCTTCCGGTGTACATCTTAAATTAGCAAAATGGTCAAATGCCCACAGATCTGCATCCATAAGTACAATCCTTCTATGTGCATTTGTAACGACATAATGACATACATTAGGTAATTTTTCAGACAGCTCCATGTACAATTTTTCGGATTCATCAATTGCCTTTTTTAATACATCAACACATCCAGCTTTTTCAACATTCGGCGGTACAGTATATCCATTTTCAACTGTAGGCTTATAAGCATTGAAATTAATCATTCTGTGCCTAAGCAATTGATGCCATGCCGCTTCACTTACTTTTAACTGAAATTTATACCTTACAGCTCTAAAAGGTTCTATCAGATGATCAAACTGATCCATCTTTGATGCTGCAGATTCTACTATATAAGCCTTTTCTTCTCTGCTAAGAGCCTTAACCGTTTTTATTATTCCATCAATAGGTTTTCCAGTATATGAAAAGAGAATATGCATTGTTAGTATATCAAGAAATGTCATTTCTCCGTTCTTACCTGTATAATCAATCAACTCAACATCTGATGTTTCCGAATTATCGTTAAAATTATAACCCTTAGCTATTTTCTCCATATCTTTATTAACAGCCAATTGATATTTTGACGGACTTAAATGTCTCATCATGCTTGGTGCTATTTTTTCTGCTTCATTTATGATATTCTCTGCTAATATTTCCGCTTCTTTTGTACCATGAGATTGCAGTTTTCTTATTATATCTTGTAAGTCAAGAGCATTTAACGCAACAGCAAAGCTGGTTTTAGCAGACAACAAGAGTGCATATCGAGCATCTTCAAAGGCTATTTTGCTTATTCTATTTATGTAGGCTTTGTCACTTTCATGCTCATTCCTCTCGACAGCTGACTTTAAAAATTCCGTAAGTTCAGCTACAAGAGTTTCATATGCATCAAAAGAAATATTCCAAACCTTTATAAACTTTCCCTTTAAATCCGGATAATCATCAAGTTCTGGAGGAATTATAAACCTGTCTCTTGTTGGCCTTTGATATCTTTGGCTCCATTCAATAAACGAAGGCCTTTTATTCATCAGTTCAATGTCACCAGATAGGTATCTAGAAGTATCCTCTATGCACAAATGCATCAAATTCTGTTCTGCTATAGAAGAATGGCCGAACTTTTCTACCCACTTTTCGTGGAATGCCTTAGCTTTCTTTATTGCCACATCCATCGGAATTTCAGATGTTGTAAGAAAATCATTTATATCAAGATCGCCTGATGTTAGAGACTCTAATATATTTAACCTCCAGCTAGTATCCTTCCTGCTTACTTTCGAATTAATAGGAGGTATTATAAACTCTGGCAGTGAATGTATAAAATAAACCGGGCCGTATAAATTCGTCACAAATTTTTTTAATAACCTTTCTTCACCTTCTGTCAATTTTCTCATTAACATATTAAAACTCCTCTCAAACTTAATTATATATAAATTATATCGTAAAAAGGGTTTTTGCGGTACATTAAAAGGAGCTAAATGAGCTCCTTTTTTTGTCAATATTATTTTCAGAATATAAAAATGGTGACCCATCCGCGATTCGAACGCGGGACACCCTGCTTAAAAGGCAGGTGCTCTGCCGACTGAGCTAATGGGTCACATTTGGTGGAGGGAGATGGATTCGAACCAGCGAAGGCAAATGCCAACAGATTTACAGTCTGCCCCCTTTAGCCACTTGGGTATCCCTCCAAGATTATTTAGCAAATCTCAACAACGACTTTTTTATTTTATAATAAATATCAAACATTGTCAAGTATAGTAAGCTTAAAAAAATCTTCATTCTATAGAATTTTTATGTCAGTTATAATTAAGGAGAAAGGCTGCTTAAAAGTACTAGAAGCAGCCTTTATTTTACCATGCCATATTTATTTTAAAAGCAGTTTTTGTATATGGACATTACCTCTTCTAATGACAGCTTATATGGGTCAACCTGAAATAGTCCTCCCATTGTATCCATAGCATTCCTAGACAGCTTTTCTATTTCATCTTCTTTAACTCCAAAGCCTGACAAGCTCAAATCTTCCATTCCTATATTCTTAATTAATTTTTTTAGACCTTTTATAAAGGATATAGCTTGCTCTTCTTTAGTAGCTCCATTTATCTCTTCGCCCATGGCCTTTGCAATATCTACAAATCTATCAGGAACTTTTGAAGCCATAAAGCTAAAGTAAGATACAGATAGCATTATAAGGCCCGCTCCGTGTGGTATATCAGGGTGATATGCACTTAAAGCATGTTCCATCGAATGATGCGAAATACATGAAGATAATGATTCTACTATTCCTGCTGCTGTGCTTGCCCATGCCAGTGCTGTACGAGCCTCAATATTGTTTCCATCCTCAACAGCTTTTGGAAGATTCTCTGTAATAAGGTTTATTGATTGAAGTGCTAAAACATCGCTTCCTGGTTGATTGACAGTTGCGAGATATCCTTCAACGGAATGGAAAAATGCATCCATCCCTTGATACGCAGTAAACTTTGGCGGAATTGATACCATTAATTCAGGGTCAACTATTGAAAGTGTTGGATATGTATATTTGCACCCAAAACCAATCTTTTCATTTGTCTCTGTCTTCGTCACAACGGCCCATGGATCAGATTCTGTGCCTGTACCTGCAGTTGTCGGTATAGCAACTATAGGCAATGCCCCGTTTTTGACTTCCATACCTTTTCCGCTTCCGCCAGATACATAGTCCCAATAGTCACCAGGATTCTTAGCCATGACAGCTATAGCTTTTGATGAGTCTATAGTGCTGCCACCACCAAGCCCTATAACAAAATCACATTCATTCTCCTTTGCCAATTTTGCACCTTCTGCCACATGATCGGCTATAGGATTTGGCAATATTTTATCATACACTACATAATCAACATTGTTTTGTTTCAAATAACTTGTTACTCTATCTAAATACCCATGTTTTCTCATAGAATTTCCGCTTCCAATCACCAGAAGAGCTTTCTTCCCAGGCAATCGGACTGTAGCTAACTTTTCAAGAGTACCAGGACCAAAAATAATTTCTGTCGGCATAAAGTATGTAAAATTAGATTTCATATAAAAACCCCCTTAATTGACATTTAAATTATAATTTTCACTACCTACATTTATTATGATATTACAAAAAGTAAAAGTCAATAAAGAGACAATATTAATTAGTTAAAAATATTAATAAACTTTAATTTTTACTCATATCGCAAAGCTTCAATTGGCTTTAGTCCTGCTGCCTTGTTAGCAGGATACATTCCAAAGAACAGCCCTATTAAGAGGGAAAACGAAAATGAAATTATTATCGTGTTTATTGATGGGCTTACTGTCATGTTCATAAAATGCCCCATCAAGTACGATGCTATAAAACCAAAAATTACTCCTACTATTCCTCCAACTCCACTTATCGTCAGTGATTCTATCATAAACTGCAGCAGTATGTCTTTTTTCTTTGCTCCTAATGCTTTTCTTATGCCTATCTCTCTCGTCCTTTCTGTTACTGATACTAACATTATGTTCATTATGCCTATGCCACCTACTATTAAAGCTATGCCTGCTATTCCTCCCAGCATCATTGATAATGTGTTGCTGACACTATTTACTGTTGATAAGAGGTCTGATTGATTCAGTATTCTATATGCGTTTGTGTCTCCTTTGAATATGGTGTTTAGCATGTTTTCTACGTGATATTGTGCTATGTTTACATACTGCTCTTCAGTTGCACTTAGGTATATCTGGGTTATTCCTCTGTTTCTCTGAAATACGAACATTGTCTTTATTGGTATGAATATTGAGTCGTCGTACGAGTTTGATATTGATGAACCGCCTGATGCTAATACTCCTACTACTGTGAAGTTGTTTCCGTCCAGCTGGATTGTCTTGCCCAGTGGGTCTGTGAATCCAAATAGGTCGCTGGCTACATTGCTTCCTATTACAGCTACTTTCTGTCTCATGTCATTGTCTATTGATAGTATGAATCGTCCTTCTGCAAGTTTTAAATTTCTCAGTGACATGTAGTTTTCATTTACTCCGTTTATGCTTTCTTCGTATGATTGGTCACCGTACTTGGCATATGCGTTTGCACTCATTATTGGTGATATTTCTTTTATGTATGGGGAGTCTCCTATTGACATGGCTTGGTTGTAGGACAGGGATGTATCCATACCCCTGCCCATTATTGATACCATTATCAGGTTTGACCCCATGCTTTTTATCTGGGATGTTACTCCTTCTGTTGCTCCTTGTCCTAAGCTTACTAGTCCTATTACTGACATTACGCCTATTACTATTCCCAGCATTGTCAGAAATGATCTTAGTTTGTTGTCTATTATGCTTTTTAAGGACATTTTTATTGCTTGCATTAATGCCATTTTATGCACTTCCTTTTATTCATATATTTTTCCGTCCATGATTTTTACTGTTCTTTTTGCTTGGTTTGCTACGTTTATGTCGTGTGTTATCAGTATTATAGTGTTGCCTCTTTCGTTTAGTTCTTTTATTATTTTCATGACTTCTTTCCCGCTTTGGGAGTCCAGGTTTCCTGTTGGTTCGTCTGCTAGTATAAGGTGTGGGTTGTTGGCAAGGGCTCTTGCTATTGCTACTCTCTGCTGCTGTCCTCCTGATAGTTCTGTTGGCCTGTGGTGTATTCTTTTTTCCAGACCTACCATCGTCAATAGTTCTACTGCTCTATTGTATCTTTCTTTTGCAGGTATACCTTTGTATATCATTGGCAGTTCTACATTTTCTAATGCTGACAGCTTCTGAAGGAGGTTGAAGCTTTGAAATATGAATCCTATTTCGCTGGACCTTAATTCGGCAAGTTTGTTTTCATTAAGCTTCCTCGTGTCGTTTCCATTTAGGTAGTATTCTCCTTCTGTCATGACATCAAGGCACCCTATTATATTCATCAGTGTTGATTTTCCTGAGCCTGATGGTCCAACAATTGATACAAATTCTCCTTCATCGACGGTTAAGTTTATGTTGTCAAGGGCTTTTACTATGTTGTCTCCCATCTTGTATATTTTTGATATGTTTTTCATCGTGATCACATTTTTGTTTTCTTTTCTATTTTCCATCATGACTAATTTCTACTCCTATTCCCACCAGATTGTTGCCTTATTATAAAACCAGCTCCTCCTGATCCTCCGCCAAAGCTTCTGTTTCCGAAGTTTTCGCCACCAAAGCCACTGAAACCACTACGACTATTATTGTTATTCGTCGAAGAGGTAGCGGCACCAAATATCAATACTTTATCACCTTCATTTAAACCACTCAATATTTCTATATACTTGTCATTGTAAAGTCCAGTTTGTACTTGCCTTATATTCCTCGCCCTTCCTCCATTATTATTTGAATTATTTTCATTGTACAAGATTACATACTTGTTATTTCCATTCGTCTGAACTGCTTCTATAGGAAGCAGCAATGTGTTTTCTTTCTGGGCAACAATGATAGAAACATTCATAGTCTGACCAAGCTTTAGCTTATCTGTATACGGCAGTGATACAGTTACATCGTACGATGCTACATTATTTTGTATTGTCGGTATTGATGATATTTCTGTCACAGTTCCTTCAAATGTCTCTCCTTGTAAATCATCTGTTGTAAGCGTTGCTTTCTGCCCTATTTTTATCTTGCTTATATCAGTCTCATCTATGGGCACATCTACAGAATAATTATTGTTGTTAACTATTACTGCTGTATCTGATTGGTTGGTAATAGACGAAAGGCTGCTTACTGACGTATTGCTACTATTGCTTGTATTAGAATTACCTCCAGAGCTAGCGTTCGAGCTGTAATTTGAACTGGATTGACCAGACAGTTCATCACCTTCGTTTATATTCTGCGATATAATAACTCCGTCAATAGGTGCATAAATATTTAAAGAATTTATCTGACTTTGAATATTGTCATAATTGCTCTGTGCTTGCTGCAACTTTAAATTATCATTTTTAATTTGTATATCATTTACATCACTCGTTAATGTAGCTATTAATGTTCCAGCACTTACTTTCTGTCCTTCTTTTACATTTATGCTTGCAATCGTTCCCTGTATTGACGCTGTCACGGTATTTGAATTTTTAACACTTAATGTTCCATTTTGAATGGCTCTTTCATCACCAATATTGGTATGTACAGTTACCTGTGCTGTCATACCATCCGTCAATGCACCCGGATTTGGCAGGCTTACTGTAACATAATAATATGATGCACCATTAACAGGTATCGCTTGTGTTGATACATCCGTTACGATTCCTTTTACTGTAGTATATGAATTATAAAGGTAAACATCTGCACTCTGTCCAACCTTTATATTATTTATCTGCGAGCCATTAAACGGAACTTTTATAGATGCATTCGAATAGTCAGTTATAACAGCTATTGCTGTCCCAGGATTTACATTTTGCCCTACTTTAACATTTATACTATCGACGATACCCGAATACGAAGATATTATTTTTTGTTTTGAAATAGTATCATTATAAGACTTTGTATCGTTATCAAGTTGTTCTTGCGCTAATTCCAAATTTATTAAAGCATCTTGAAGTTGCTGGTTCAAATTGTCATCCTCTATCTGATATAGCAGTTCACCAGCCTTTACTTTGTCTCCTACTTTATGATAGACTTTTTTTACTGTTCCATTACCTTTTAAAGTTATCACTCTCTTGTCCGCATCAAGATTTCCTGTCCCATCTATATGCATTGATATATTACCGCGTGTAACTGTTACATACGGCGTTCTTGCTACTGTTGGTGTAGACCTTTTTCTTACAAAATAATAAGTTGTACCTGCAATAATAATTAAAATTACGATGATGGCTATGTATTTTTTTTCATTATTTTAACAACCTTCCTTTCATCTAAAATACATATAATGTTGATTTTATATTAATTATATATAATAATTTTATCAAATAATTGAACAATTTGTTAATTTTATGTGGCAGAAATAAATCAAAATTTATACTTGATAAAAATTTATTTTCATGCTATATTATATAAGTGTAGCGCTGGCATAGCTCAGTCGGTAGAGCAGTTGATTCGTAATCAACAGGTCAAGGGTTCAAGTCCCTTTGCCAGCTCCATGTCTTAATTCTCAAATATAAAAGATATTTAAAAATATAAGGAAATAATTAATATTAAAAAAGTATCTAGAGATGAGCGATAGATACTTTTTTTATTTCGAAAAAAGAATAAATTATTATTAAAAGTTATAAAAAATAAAATTGAAGTTAATTGACTTCAAAAGTAATTTAATGAATCCTATCTTATTACCAATTTTGCAAACAAGCTTAAATTTATTAATAAAAATAAAAAAAGCTTCAACAGATTTGTTGAAACTTCTATTTCCTGCTGGTGCCTCGAAGTGGAATCGAACCACTGACACAGGGATTTTCAGTCCCTTGCTCTACCGACTGAGCTATCGAGGCATATGTATAATAATGGCGACCCAAAAGGGGCTCGAACCCTCGACCTCCAGCGTGACAGGCTGGCGCTCTAACCAACTGAGCTATTGGGCCGCAATAATTATTTATTTATGGTGGGCCTTCAGGGACTCGAACCCCGGACCAATCGGTTATGAGCCGACCGCTCTACCAACTGAGCTAAAGGCCCTTAATTTTGGTGACCCCGACGGGATTCGAACCCATGTTACCGCCGTGAAAGGGCGATGTCTTAACCACTTGACCACGGGGCCACGTATTGGCTCCTCAGGTAGGGCTCGAACCTACAACCTACCGGTTAACAGCCGGTTGCTCCACCATTGAGCTACTGAGGAATAATTATCCGGCAGCGACCTACTCTCCCGAGTAATCAGTACCATCGGCGCTGGAGGGCTTCACTTCCGTGTTCGGAATGGGAACGGGTTTTTAACCTCCGCTATTGCCACCGGAAATCTTTTGTTCATTTGTCCTTTTACATCTTTCGAAAAAATCTTATCAACGCTCACAAATTTCGATTATCTAATATATCATCGATTCATTTCGCTTGTTTGGCTAACGCCGTCTATGCGTTGTGACGGCTTTCGCTTTCGCTCATACGCCAAACTGCGCTACATTTATCGTGATATATCACGAAAGCTTCATTAATCGTTCGCTTTTGATAGATTTTTTCAAATATATGCTTTTTAATGAACTTTGAATACTGCACAATGCTTATCTTGGTCAAGTCCTCGACTTATTAGTACCGGTCAGCTCAAAGTATTTCTACTCTTACACCTCCGGCCTATCTACCTCGTCTTCTCCAAGGTGTCTTACTCTGGCACTCAACTCTACCTACTGTAATCTATTTTATTTCATTCCCTAACATTTGTACATAGTGCTTTTTTCCTTCAGTAAGTATAGTTGAGTGCCAGATGGGAAATCTTTTCTTGAGGTGGGTTTCACGCTTAGATGCTTTCAGCGTTTATCCCTTCCAAACTTGGCTACCCAGCTGTGCGAATGGCTTCGCAACTGGTACACCATCGGTTTGTCCACCCCGGTCCTCTCGTACTAAGGGCAGTTCCTCTCAAATTTCCTACGCCCGCGACGGATAGGGACCGAACTGTCTCACGACGTTCTGAACCCAGCTCGCGTACCGCTTTAATGGGCGAACAGCCCAACCCTTGGGACCTACTTCAGCCCCAGGATGCGATGAGCCGACATCGAGGTGCCAAACCTCCCCGTCGATGTGGACTCTTGGGGGAGATCAGCCTGTTATCCCCAGGGTAGCTTTTATCCGTTGAGCGACGGCAATCCCATTCTCTACCGCCGGATCACTAAGCCCGACTTTCGTCCCTGCTCGAATTGTCTTTCTCGCAGTTAGGCTACCTTCTGCCTTTGCACTCTTACGCGCGATTTCCTTCCGCGCTGAGGTAACCTTTGGACGCCTCCGTTACTCTTTGGGAGGCGACCGCCCCAGTCAAACTGCCCGCCTGTCAGTGTCCATATGCCGGCTTACGGCTCCTATGTTAGAATTTCGGTAATATCAGGGTGGTATCCCAACGTCGGCTCCAGATAGGCTTGCGCCCATCTTTCTCCGCCTCCCACCTATCCTGTACAGATATTACTAAAATTCAGTGACAAGCTGCAGTAAAGCTCCATGGGGTCTTTCTGTCCTGTCGCGGGTAACTCGCATCTTCACGAGTACTACAATTTCACCGGGTCCCCCATCAAGACAGCGCCCAAGTCGTTACGCCTTTCGTGCAGGTCGGAACTTACCCGACAAGGAATTTCGCTACCTTAGGACCGTTATAGTTACGGCCGCCGTTTACTGGGGCTTAAGTTCAGAGCTTTGGATTTCCTCCTGACCCTTCCCCTTAACCTTCCAGCACCGGGCAGGCGTCAGCTCCTATACTTCGTCTTTCGACTTAGCAGAAACCTGTGTTTTTGGTAAACAGTCGCTTGGGCCTCTTCTCTGCGGCCTTTCGGCACTCCTTCTCCCGAAGTTACGGAGTCTTTTTGCCGAGTTCCTTAATGAGGGTTCTCCCGCTCGTCTTTGGATTCTCTCCTCGCCTACCTGTGTCGGTTTCTGGTACGGGCACCTCTATCCTCGATAGCAACTTTTCTTGGCAGCCCCTTCGAAACTTCGCCTTTCGGCTCCCCTTCACAGCTCTTATGAGCTTTGGTACTTCACTCAAAGCTCTTTTCGTCGCTGCTTGGACGTGCTCTACCAACCGCACGCTTTTCTTATCTCGCTGCGTCCTTGCTTCTCTTTTGACGGATTTCGGTGGTACCGGATTTATTACCGGTTGTCCATCGCCTACGCTTTCGCCTCGGCTTAGGTCCCGACTTACCCTGGGCGGATTATCCTTCCCCAGGAAACCTTAGGCTTTCGACGGTAAGGTTTCTCGCCTTACTCTCGTTACTTATACCGGCATTCTCTCTACTGTACTGTCCAGATTCGCTTACGCTTATCCTTCGCCCTGTACAGTACGCTCCCCTACCATTCTTTCGAATCCGTAGCTTCGGTGGCATGTTTTAGCCCCGTTTATTTTCGGCGCGGGATTTCTCGACCAGTGAGCTATTACGCACTCTTTGAATGTATGGCTGCTTCTAAGCCAACATCCTGGTTGTCTTGGAAATCCTACTTCCTTTCCCACTTAACATGCTCTTTGGGACCTTAGCTGTCGGTCTGGGCTGTTTCCCTTTTGACCACGGATCTTATCACTCGTAGTCTGACTCCCAGGGTTCTCAATATGGCATTCGGAGTTTGATAGGGTTCGGTAACCTTTTTGGCCCCTAGTCCATTCAGTGCTCTACCTCCATATTTACCCCCCCTGAGGCTAGCCCTAAAGCTATTTCGGGGAGAACCAGCTATCTCCGAGCTCGATTGGAATTTCTCCGCTACCCACAATTCATCCCATGACTTTTCAACGTCAACGTGGTTCGGGCCTCCACCAGATCTTACTCCGGCTTCACCCTGATCATGGGTAGGTCGCACGGTTTCGGGTCTATGATATGCAACTTTCGCCCTCTTAAGACTCGCTTTCGCTTCGGCTCCGCTTTCGCTTAACCTCGCTGCATATCTATAACTCGCCGGTCCGTTCTACAAAAAGTACGTGGTCGTCCGGCTCTCAACTGGACACGCTAGTTCTTTTTTTCTTCTCTCTAACATGTTCAGTTGAGTGCCGGACTTCCACTGCTTGTGGACATATGGTTTCAGGTTCTCTTTCACTCCCCTCCCGGGGTTCTTTTCACCTTTCCCTCACGGTACTTTGCGCTATCGGTCACTTAGGAGTATTTAGCCTTGGGAGATGGTCCTCCCGTCTTCCCACCGGGTTGCCTATCCTGTGGTACTCTGGATCCCACTCGGTATATTTCGCTTACGCCTACAGGGCTTTCACCTTCTTTGGCCTGCCTTCCCAGGTCTGTTCGGCTTCACTCCATATACCTTCTCGTGGTCCTAAACCCCATCACCTGCGGTGATGGTTTGGGCTCTTTCCTTTTCGCTCGCCGCTACTTAGGAAATCGACTTTTTCTTTCTTCTCCTCGCGCTACTTAGATGTTTCAGTTCACGCGGTGTCCCCTCCTCATGGCTATGTGTTCACCATGGGATGCTTAAGTATTACCTTAAGCGGGTTTCCCCATTCGGAGATCTCCGGATCTACGTCTGCTTGCGACTCCCCGGAGCGTTTCGCCGCTCGCTGCGTCCTTCTTCGGCTCTAAGTGCCTAGGCATCCACCATACGCCCTTTGTAACTTGACCTATTTCGGTTTATTGTAACTCGTTTTTCTCGTTACCCTTTTTTCGCATTGTGCAGTTTTCAAGGTTCACTTATCATGGTGGGCTTAGATGGACTCGAACCATCGACCTCACGCTTATCAGGCGTGCGCTCTGACCACCTGAGCTATAAGCCCATGGTGGAGATGAGGAGATTCGAACTCCTGACCCCCTGCTTGCAAGGCAGGTGCTCTCCCAACTGAGCTACACCCCCATGACCATGCTGAGGTTTAACCCTCAAAACTGAACAGTGAGATATTCGTATTTATTTTATCGCTCACATAGGCTCCGTGTTCTATGTGTCTTCGATTCTTTCAGCTCGTTTCGCTAACGGCACTTAACGACGTCCTGTCGTAGTGCCTCTCGCGTGGTCCTTCACGCTCGCACGCTTCACTCGCTTCATTCATCGGACACATTTCGAACACTTCGCTATATGTTCGCTCTTAAAATAAATACTCTTTTCTTTATTCTTAATCGTAGGATTTGCTCCTTAGAAAGGAGGTGATCCAGCCGCACCTTCCGATACGGCTACCTTGTTACGACTTCACCCCAATCATTTACCCCACCTTCGGCAGCTCCTCCCTTTCGGTTAGGTCACTGACTTCGGGTGTTGTAAACTCTCGTGGTGTGACGGGCGGTGTGTACAAGGCCCGGGAACGTATTCACCGCGGCATGCTGATCCGCGATTACTAGCAACTCCGTCTTCATGCAGGCGGGTTGCAGCCTGCAATCTGAACTGGGACCTGTTTTCTGGGATTCGCTCCGGATCGCTCCTTCGCTGCCCTCTGTTCAGGCCATTGTAGCACGTGTGTAGCCCAGGGCATAAAGGGCATGATGATTTGACGTCATCCCCGCCTTCCTCCGTGTTTTCCACGGCAGTCTCGGTAGAGTCCCCGTCTTTACGCTGGTAACTACCAACAGGGGTTGCGCTCGTTGCGGGACTTAACCCAACATCTCACGACACGAGCTGACGACAACCATGCACCACCTGTCTCACAGCTCCTCTTACGAGGCACTCAAGTATTTCTACTCGATTCTGTGGATGTCAAGCCCTGGTAAGGTTCTTCGCGTTGCTTCGAATTAAACCACATGCTCCGCTGCTTGTGCGGGCCCCCGTCAATTCCTTTGAGTTTCAACCTTGCGGCCGTACTCCCCAGGCGGGATACTTATTGCGTTAACTCCGGCACGGATTATACTAACCCACACCTAGTATCCATCGTTTACGGCGTGGACTACCAGGGTATCTAATCCTGTTTGCTCCCCACGCTTTCGCACCTCAGCGTCAGTTCAAGTCCAGAGAGCCGCTTTCGCCACTGGTATTCTTCCTGATCTCTACGCATTTCACCGCTACACCAGGAATTCCGCTCTCCTCTCCTTGACTCAAGCTATTTAGTTTCAGATGCATACCCTCGGTTGAGCCCAGGTTTTTCACATCTGACTTTTATAGCCGCCTACGTGCTCTTTACGCCCAGTAATTCCGGACAACGCTCGCCCCCTACGTATTACCGCGGCTGCTGGCACGTAGTTAGCCGGGGCTTTCGTATGGTACCGTCATTTCTTTCTTCCCATACTATTGAGCTTTACGACCCGAAGGCCTTCTTCACTCACGCGGCGTCGCTGTGTCAGGGTTTCCCCCATTGCACAATATTCCCCACTGCTGCCTCCCGTAGGAGTCTGGACCGTGTCTCAGTTCCAGTGTGGCCGTTCACCCTCTCAGGCCGGCTACCCATCGTCGCCTTGGTGGGCCGTTACCCTCACCAACTAGCTAATGGGACGCGGACTCCTCCTATAGCGGATTTCCTCCTTTCTTCGAAAAGCGATGCCGCTTCTCGACATTATCCGGTATTAGCACCCCTTTCGAGGTGTTATCCCAGTCTACAGGGTAGATTGTCCACGCGTTACTCACCCGTCCGCCGCTAAGTTCGTACCGTAGTACTCCCTTCGCTCGACTTGCATGTGTTAGGCACGCCGCCAGCGTTCGTCCTGAGCCAGGATCAAACTCTCATGTTCATATCCTTTGCTCTTCTTACTCTTACTGGCTTTATCTCACTGTTCGGTTTTCAAGGTTCAATCTCGCGTCAAGCGACATTGTCTATATTACCACATTTATTTCTCTCTGTCAAGTGCTTTTTACTACTAATTCCTTATGTTGCACTCGCAGTGACAGGTAATAATATATCACATTAAGCAGTTTATATCAAATTTTTCTTATCTTTAAATAATCCGTTTATCAGTTATTAGGTCAATTTATTTTTAAAATTCGCTAATTTACTGCCTTTTACTCGGTTATTTTATGTCACATTCACATTCTCAACGAGTCAATAAATAACTTATGTAAAAAAGAGCGCATATAACGCTCTTTTTATCTCTTAGAAAATTGCGGTGCTTTTCTTGCTTTTTTGAGACCGTATTTCTTTCTTTCTTTCATTCTTGGATCTCTTGTCACAAAACCAGCTTTCTTAAGAATTGGCCTTAATTCATTGTCAGCTTTCATTAATGCTCTAGTAATGCCTAATCTTATAGCACCAGCTTGGCCTGATAAGCCACCACCCTCAACTTTTGCAATCACATCAAACTTATCAATATTTTCAGTCAGTATAAGCGGTTGTTTAACTGTATACTTCAAAGTATCTAATCCAAAATACTCATCAAGTGGTCTCCCATTTATTATTATGTTGCCTTTCCCCTGCATTAATCTAACACGTGCAACAGAAGTTTTCCTTCTGCCTGTACCAAAAAATTGGATCGTAGCCATTCCTTATTTCCCTCCTTATATGTCAAGTTTTTCTGGTTTTTGTGCTATATGTTTATGTTCAGGGCCTGTATAAACTTTGAGTTTTTTTATCATATGTCTCCCCAATTTATTTTTAGGAAGCATTCCTCTAACTGCTCTGATAATCGCTTTCTCCGGCTTTGTCCTCATCAATGTCTTGTACTGTATCAATTTTAGTCCACCTGGATGTCCTGTGTAATACTTAAAGTACTTTTGCTCTAATTTTTTGCCTGTTAAAACAACTTTATCTGCATTGATTATAATAACATAATCACCCGTATCAACACTCGGCGAATAAATAGGTTTATTTTTACCAGACAAAATCTTTGCTACTTGGCTAGCTAACCTGCCTAATACTTTTCCTTCGGCATCTATAACATACCATTTTCTTTCTACTTCATTCTTTTTTGGCATGAATGACTTCACTTATTTTACCTCCTTAAGAAACTTATACTTAAGTAACATACACTTCAATAAACGGGGCACAATTTTACATAATATAATTTTAATCCACAGCACCACGCATGTCAATAGTATATTTTAGTTAAAAATAACCCTTGTGGCGGTGCAGTTTTACCTGCCATACATCGATTTTTTGAGTCTAAAATTTCTTTCACGTCGATGGGATTAATCTTACCTAATCCTACATCAACAATTGTACCAACAATTATTCTCACCATATTGTATAAAAATCCATCAGCTTCAATTTCAAATTCTACATTAAAGCCATTTTTTTTAAGAGAAATATCGCGAACAGTTCTTACAGGGCTTTTTACAGAGCTTCCACTTGCTTTAAATGCTGAAAAATCATGTGTACCTTCTAAGTACTTAAGTGATTCTCTCATTTTTTCTACATCTAAACTCTTGCTTATATGCCAACTGTAATTTTTTAATATAGGTGAACTAAATCTTCTGTTATATATGATATATTTGTATCTCTTGCCTTTAGCAGAATATCTTGAATGAAAATCCATATCAGCCTCAAAAGCATCTTTTATAACTATATCAGCTGGAAGAACACTATTCAAGGCATTAGGAATTTTTGAAGTAGGTATATTAGTACATGTTTTAAAATTGGCCACTTGATGCAAAGCATGTACACCAGCATCGGTTCTGCTGGATCCTATTAAATCTACATCTTCATTTGTTATTTTTTTTATCGCTTTTGTGATAGTTTCTTGTATCGTAACAACATTTTTCTGTATTTGCCACCCGTGATAATTTGTACCGTCATATTCGATAACTAAGACTATGTTTCTCATTTTAATTCTCATCACCAAGGCCAAAATCTATTCCATATGAGTATCATTACCAGTATTGATGTCACTAAAATTGCTATATAATCTATTATGCTTACTTTTAATTGTTTTAGTTTTGTTCTATTAAAGCCTCCTCTGTAGCACCTTGCCTCCATTGCAACGGCAAGCTCGTCAGCTCTTCTAAAGGCGCTGATAAACAAAGGCACTAACAGAGGAATCAAGTTTTTCGCTCTTTTCATTAAATTGCCGCTTTCAAAGTCAGCACCTCTAGCAATTTGTGCCTTCATTATTTTATCTGTTTCTTCTAATAATGTTGGTATAAAGCGTAAAGCAATAGTCATCATCATAGCTAATTCATGTGCTGGCATTCCAATGCGTCTAAAAGGATTCAAAAGGCTTTCTATGCCATCTGTTAATGCTATGGGAGATGTTGTAAGAGTTAGAAGCGATGTCCCAACTATCAAAAATATGAGTCTTAATCCCATAAATAACGCTAATCTTACACCATTAGAAGTTATCTTAAGTGGACCAATTGATGCAAGAAGTATTCCACCAGGAGTGAAAAATATGTTTAATCCAACAGTTAATATGAGAATTACCAAAATCGGTTTTAATCCTTTAAAAATGTAACCTAATGGTATTTTCGATATATATATACTTCCTAATATAAATAATGAGATAAACACATAACCTGAAAATTTTGTTATTATAAACAATGAGATTATGAATATTATAGAAAGTATTATTTTTACTCTGGGATCCAAACGATGTATGAATGTATCACCTGGTATATATTGGCCTATAGTAATATTTTTAAGCATCTCTCACACCCCTAAGGTACTCCAATATGCATCTTTTCGCTTCATCAACTGTTAATATATCATCTGGCAACTCTATTCCATTTTTTCTTAGATCTCTCATGAGATAAGTAATCTGTGGCACACCAAGTCCCATTTGCTCAAGTTTTTCGACATTTTTAAAAACTTCTCTAGGAGTACCTATCAATGATACCTTTCCTTCATGCATGACAATTATTTTATTCACCAGTTTTGCTATATCTTCCATGCTATGAGACACAAGTATTGTAGTCATTTCATATTTTTCATGAATTTCTTTAATTTTGCCTAATATCTCATCTCTCCCTCTTGGGTCAAGACCAGCCGTTGGCTCATCAAGAATCAATATCTTTGGCATCATAGACAAAACCCCAGCTATCGCAACACGTCTTCTTTCACCTCCAGATAATTCAAAAGGAGACATGTCTTTCATACTTACATCAAGTCCAACAGTCTTCATGGCTTCAAATACTCTCATCTTTGTCTCATTATCTGAAAGTCCCAAATTAGATGGTCCAAATGCAATATCTTTGTATATTGTCTCTTCAAATAGTTGATGCTCAGGGTATTGGAATACAATACCAACCTCTCTTCTAATATCTTTTAAATTTTTTGTACTCGTAATATCGATTCCGTTTATTGTTATTCTACCAGATGTTGGCTTTAAAAGGCCATTTAAGTGCTGTATAAGGGTTGATTTTCCTGAACCAGTATGTCCTATAATCCCTACAAATTCATTGTCTTCTATTGTGAAACTCACGTCTTTTAATGCTTCTGACTCAAATGGGGTGCCTTCATTGTAAATAAACGAAATATTTTCTACTTGTATTGACATATGAACCTCACCATCTCATCAACAGTTAATATTTCTGTAGGTATCTCTATCCCCTCTTGCTTTAGTTTATAGGCTAACTCTGTAACTTGAGGAACATCAAGCCCCAATTCTTTCAGCTTTTTTACTTCCTTAAACACTTCTTTAGGTGTACCATCTAGAGCAATATTTCCATCATCCATTACAATTACTCTATCGGCAAGAACAGCTTCTTCCATAAAATGTGTAATTAAGATTATTGTAATGCCATTCTCTTTATTTAACTTCTGTATTGTTTTTATTACTTCTTTTCTTCCCATAGGATCAAGCATAGCAGTTGGCTCATCTAATATGATACACTGAGGTCTCATTGCAATTACTCCGGCAATGGCTATTCGCTGTTTTTGCCCACCTGACAGCATGTGTGGTGCAGAATCTTTATATTTAAACATGTCTACAGCATTTAATGCGAAGTCCACTCTCTTACGAATTTCCTTCGGATCTATGCCTAAATTTTCCGGTCCAAAAGCTACATCTTCTTCCACAATCGTTGCTACCAACTGATTATCGGGATTTTGAAATACCATGCCAGCAGTCTGCCTTATATCCCATACATGTGCAGGATCTTTAGTATTCATACCATTGACATACACATCGCCTTCTGTTGGTATAAGAAGAGCATTAAAATGTTTTGCAAGTGTAGATTTCCCTGAACCATTGTGTCCAATAATGGCAATAAATTTTCCTTCCTCAAGATCAATGTTCAATGAATTCAATACAATTTTTTTTTGTTCTCTTCGTTGCCAGTCTCATAGCTAAATGTAAGGTCTCTTGCCATAATTATATTTTCCATATGACCACCTTCTTTTAAGCCGCAAAATGATTGGCTGTGACTATTAAAATAGGAGTTAAGTTTTATTGATAACTTAACCCCTTTTGAGTCTAAACAAGTTCTATGATAACCAGCGGTGCTGCATCGCCTCTACGAGGACCAAGTTTTAATATTCTTGTATACCCGCCATTTTTATCTGAATATTTAGGAGCAATCTCATCAAATAATTTTTTAACAACTGATTCATCTGTTAAATATGCCAAAGCCTGCCTTCTTGAGTGCAAATCGCCCCTCTTTGCAAGTGTAATCATTTTTTCCGCAATGCTTTTTATTTCTTTGGCTCTGGCTTCTGTAGTTTGAATTCTTCCATAATTCAAAAAGCTAGTTGTAAGGTTTCTCAACATTGCTCTCCTCTGGTCATGTGGTCGACCTAATTTTCTGTATCCCATTATCTGCCCTCCTTACTCTTCACTCTTTTGCAATGATAGTCCCAATGCCTTCAATTTTTGCTCAACTTCCACCAATGATTTTTTACCAAGATTTCTAACTTTCATCATCTCTTCTTCTGTCTTCTGAACTAAATCCTGAACAGTATTAATTCCTGCTCTTTTAAGGCAATTATATGACCGTACAGATAGATCAAGTTCTTCTATCGTCATGTCAAGAGGCTTATCTGTCTTCTTCTCTGATTTTTCAACCAAAACTTCCATGTCATTATAATTTTCTGCAAAGGATGTAAACAAATTAAAATGATCAATTAATATTTTAGCAGCTAAGCTTATTGCCTCTTTAGGACTTATAGTTCCATTCGTCCATACTTCCATTGTAAGCTTGTCGTAATCTGTAACCTGACCAACACGAGTATTTTCAACATTATAGCTTACCTTCTTAACTGGAGTAAATATAGAATCAACCGGAATGATACCTATCGGCTGATTCGGTTCTTTATTTTTATCTGAAGGAACGTATCCTTTCCCTTTAACCAACTCGATTTCCATATTTAGTTTGCCATTATCGCTTAATGTGGCAATATGGAGATCTGGATTCATTATCTCAACATCGCCATCAGATATTATATCTCCTGCAGTCACTTCGCCTTTACCTTCTGCTTCAATCCTCACTATTTTTGGTTCATCCGTATATAATTTCACTGCCAACTCTTTTAAGTTTAGTATAATCTCAGTAACATCCTCTTTTACGCCTGGTACAGTAGAAAATTCGTGCAACACCCCATCTATTTTAATTGTCTTCGCTGCCGCACCTGGAAGTGATGATAAAAGCATACGGCGTAAAGAGTTGCCAAGTGTTATCCCATAGCCACGCTCAAGTGGTTCAATAACAAACTTAGCATACGTGTCATCATTGGATTGCTCCACTATCTCTATTTTTGGTTTTTCAATTTCAATCACCATTTAAACCCTCCTTTTTTTAATTTTATGAGGGTAACCGATTATTACCTTGAATACAATTCAACAATCAAGTGCTCTTCAACTGGTAAGTCTATATGTTCCCTTGTTGGCAGAGATAAAACTTTACCCTCTAATGAATCCTTATTAAAATCTAACCAATCAGGTATATTTGTGGATGCTTCAACATTATTCTTAATAACCTCTAACGACTTGCTGCTGTCTTTGACGGATATTACATCGCCTGCTTTTACTAAATACGAAGGTATGTCAACCTTTTTCCCGTTTACAAGAATATGACCGTGTGCCACAAATTGCCTTGCTTGAGCCCTTGAAGACGCTATAGATAATCTATATACTACATTATCAAGTCTTCTTTCAAGAAGTTGTAGGAGATTGTCACCAGTTATACCTTTCATTCTTTCTGCTTCCTCAAAGTATCTTTCAAATTGTCTTTCTAGAACTCCATAATACCTTCTCAATTTTTGTTTTTCTCTTAACTGTGTGCCATAGTTTGTAAGCTTTTTCTTATTTTGTCCATGTTGTCCGGGAGCATATGGTCTTCTTGCAAATGGGCATTTTTCAGTATAGCATTTATCGCCTTTTAAAAATAATTTCATGCCTTCTCTACGGCATAATTTACATGTAGATTCTGTGTACCTTGCCATTTTTGCACCTCCTTATACTCTTCTTCTCTTAGGTGGTCTGCACCCATTGTGTGGAATCGGTGTGACATCTTTTATAAGACTTACTTCTAATCCAGCAGCTTGCAAAGCTCTTATTGCAGCCTCTCTACCTGCACCAGGACCTTTTACATAGACATCTACAGTTTTAAGTCCATGTTCCATTGCAGCTTTAGCTGCTGTTTCTGCTGCCATCTGTGCTGCATATGGAGTAGATTTCCTAGAACCCTTAAATCCTAACGTTCCTGCACTTGACCATGCTAATGCATTGCCTGCCATATCAGTCAATGTAACTATTGTATTATTAAATGTTGAATGTATGTGTGCGGCACCACGTTCAACATTTTTGCGCTCACGGCGTTTAGCTATTCTTTTAACTTTTTTTGCCATAATTTCCCTCCTTATTATTTCTTCTTCTTAGCTACAGTTTTCTTTGGACCTTTTCTTGTACGTGCATTTGTCCTTGTCCTTTGCCCACGTACTGGTAGGCCTTTTCTGTGCCTTATTCCTCTATAACATCCTATATCAATAAGTCTCTTTATGTTTAGAGATACTTCTCTTCTCAAATCACCTTCAACTTTATACTCTTTATCAATTATATCTCTTAATCTTGATACTTCATCCTCTGTGAGATCTTTTACTCTTGTATCTGGATTAACGCCAGCTTTGGCCAATATCTCATTTGAACGAGAACGTCCTATGCCGTAAATATAAGTTAATCCTATCTCAACGCGTTTTTCTCTTGGTAAATCAATCCCAGCAATTCTTGCCATTTTTCCACCTCCTAACCTTGTTTTTGCTTGTGTTTAGGATTTTCGCAGATTACCATTACCTTGCCTTTTCTTTTAATAACCTTACATTTTTCACAAATCGGTTTAACCGATGGTCTTACTTTCATTATTATACCTCCTTATCACTTACCTCGCCATACGATTCTGCCTCTTGTTAAATCATATGGAGATAATTCAAGCGTAACTCTATCACCAGGCAGAATCCTGATAAAATTCATTCTAAGTTTGCCAGATATGTGCGCCAAGATTCTGTGTCCATTATCAAGTTCCACCTGAAACATCGCATTTGGTAAAGCTTCTATAACTTTACCCTCAACTTCGATAACATCATCTTTTGCCAAGGATATCAAACCCTCCTTATTCTTCACACTTAAACTGTTTTAAAGCATCCATTATCTCAGCATTTGTAACAGTCTCACCTTTTAATATCTTTTCTCTTATTGTTTCGTCTACTTCATTATACTTTTGAAGATGAATCAATTTTTTCTTTTTCGGCTTTTCAATCTTCCTTAAATCGCCGTCAGCTATAAACACATGTTTTTCATCGGCAACTCCAACTATGACAAAGATTCTGTCTTTATCTCTCCCAGCCTTTGACTTAACTATTCGCCCTATTGAGGTATCATCCATTAAATTCACCTCTTAAACTAATGTCAAAATTTCAGGCTCTCCTTTTGTTATTATTATGGTATTCTCATAATGAGCAGATGAACTTCCATCCACTGTAACAACTGTCCAATTATTATCCTCAATCTTTACATTGTATCTTCCTTCATTGACCATTGGTTCAATAGCAAGAGCCATGCCACTTCTTAATCTCGGTCCTCTTCCCGGTGGACCATAATTTGGTATTTGAGGGTCCTCGTGCATTTTTTTGCCTATTCCATGACCTACATATTCCCTGACTACCGAAAAACCGTTTTTTTCTACGTAAATCTGTATAGCATTTGATATATCAGAAAGTCTGTGTTGTTCAGTTGCCATTTTTATACCTTCAAAAAAGCTTTGCTTTGTTACATCTATCAATTTTTTTAGATTATCACTTATCTTTCCAACAGCAAAAGTCCTTGCCGCATCACCATTAAATCCATGGTAGATCGCACCAGTATCTATACTAATAATATCGCCTTCCTTAAGCCTTCTTAAACCTGGTATACCATGGACAACTTCATTATTAATTGATGCACATATTGTAGCTGGAAAGCCATAAAGCCCTTTAAAAGCCGGTACACAATCTTTGCTTCTTATATAATCTTCAGCTATCTCATCAAGTTCTTTGGTGGTTATCCCCGGCTTTATATACTTTTCTAAAAGATTTAAAACTTCTCCTGTAACTTTTCCAGCATATCTCATCAAAGCTATTTCACTATCAGATTTAATATATATCATTAAACTTCGTCTCCTATTAATATCTGTATCTCCTTATAAACTTCATTAACAGGTTTATTTCCATCAATATTGCGAATCAAATTCAATTTGCCGTAATACTCCACTAGAGGCTTTGTTTCATCTTCATATACTTCTAAGCGCTTTAAAACAGATTCGATGTTATCGTCCGTTCTTTGAATTAATTTCTCACCACAGTGATCACAAATTCCTTCGACTTTTGGCGGCTTTGTGACAATATGATATGTTGCACCACACGATGGACACACTCTTCTACCACTAAGTCTCTTTACTAGTTCATCTCTATCAACTATTATATTTAAGACGTGATCTATTTTTAGACCTTTATTCTCTAGGTATTTGCCAAGAGACTCAGCCTGTATAACGTTTCGCGGATATCCATCAAGTAAAAAACCATCTTTGCAATCATCTTTTGTGAGCCTATCTTCGACTATCTTATTTGTGACATCATCAGGCACTAATAATCCCTTTTCAGTATACTGCTTTGCCAATTTACCAAGTTCTGTATTGTTTTTTATGTTGTACCTAAAGATATCACCAGTTGAAATATGGGGTATTTCATAGTCCTTTGTTATCCTCTCCGCCTGTGTTCCCTTTCCAGCTCCAGGTGGCCCTAATAATATGACTCTCATATATTCTTCCCCCTGACTATCTCAAGAATCCCTGGTAGTTACGCATTATGAGTTGCCCTTCAATCTGCTTCATAGTTTCAAGTGCCACACCAACAGCAATCAACAATGCCGTACCGCCAAAGTATAGTTGCAGACCAGTAACATTCATCATTATAACAGGAAGCACTGCAACAACAGCTAAAAATATTGAACCTACAAATGTTACTCTATTCATAACTCTAGTAATAAAATCCGTCGTTGGCTTTCCAGGCCTAATACCTGGAATAAATCCACCATACTTCTTCATATTGTCGGATATCTCTACAGGATTAAATATTATCGCTGTATAGAAGTAGGTAAAGAATATTATAAGGAGAACATTCAATACATTATATATCCATCCATTTGTTCCGAGCCATTTTTCTGTAAAAGCGTAGAATGCCGATTTAGGGAAAAATGTAGCTATCTGCTGTGGAAATTGCAGAAGTGAAAGCGCAAATATCAGAGGAATAACACCAGCCATATTTATTCTTAATGGTATATGAGTTGATTGTCCTCCATATACTTTACGGCCTACAACCCTCTTAGCATATTGAACAGGTATTCTTCTTTGTCCTTCTGACATCAATATGATTGAAACAACCATAACAAGTATGACAATCAAGAACGCTATAGCACCAAATATGTTAGCTGTTCCAGCACCTACATACTGTATTGTAGTATAGATCATATTAGGTATTCTAGCTAGAATACCAGCAAAAATTATAAGAGAACTGCCATTTCCAACACCATTTTCCGTTATCCTCTCACCTAGCCACATTAAGAATGATGTACCCGCTGTCAATGTTAATACAATTATTGTTAAGTTGAGAAAATTGGGATTAATTACTGCACCTCTTAACCCTATCGTCATTCCTATAGCCTGAATTAATGCAAGCACTACTGTCATATAACGCGTATATTGAGCAATTTTCTTTCTTCCCTCTTCGCCTTCTTTTGCCATCTGTTCTAATGAAGGTATAGCTATAGTTAATAACTGCATTATAATTGATGCATTAATGTATGGAACAATACTCATAGCAAATATTGTGAAATCGCGGAATGCACCACCTGAAATTATATCAAAAAACCCAAAAAGTGTTCCTTGTCCCAATATGTTTTTAATTTGATTTGGATCTATACCAGGTACTGGTATATGAGATCCAAGTCTAAATACCAAAAGCATCAACACGGTATAAATTATTTTTTTTCTGATGTCCGCAACCTTCCATGCATTGACAAGGGTCTTTAGCATTTATATCACCTCTGCCTTTCCCCCTACGGATTCTATTTTATCTACAGCAGACTTACTAAACTTGTGCGCTTTTACAGTTAACTTTTTATTAAGATCACCTGAACCCAATATCTTTACGCCATCTTTGATTTTTTTGATAATCCCTTTCTCGATTAAAAGTTCTGGAGTTACTACAGTTCCATCTTCAAAATTATCAAGCAGGCTTAAATTGACAATAGCGTATTCTTTCTTAAAGATATTCGTAAATCCCCTCTTTGGCAAGCGTCTTGTTAAAGGCATCTGTCCACCTTCAAAACCTGGTCTTATATTTCCACCGCTTCTAGCCTTCTGACCTTTATGTCCACGTCCAGATGTCTTTCCTAGCCCCGAACCAATACCTCTGCCAACTCTTTTTCTTTCCTTTCTTGCACCTTCAGCTGGTTTTAAATCGTGAAGTCTCAATGTCCACACCTCCTATTCATTTACTTCTTCAACACTTACTAAGTGTTTAACCTTGTTAATCATACCTCTTACTTGTGGTGTATCATCTAAAACTGAACTGCTTCCTATTTTTCTCAACTTCAATGCTCTTACAGTATCTATTTGTGATTTCTCACGGCCTATAGTACTTCTTACCAATGTCACTTTTAATTTTGCCATTTCAATCCTCCTATCCAAGCAATTGCTCAACAGGAATTCCACGCAGTTTTGCTACTTCCTCTGCAGTCTTTAATGATTTCAATCCTTCAATCGTTGCATATACCATGTTTGTAGAATTAGCTGATCCCAAAGATTTTGTCAGTATGTCTTTAATTCCTGCTGATTCAAGTACAGCACGCACAGGACCTCCTGCAATTACTCCGGTACCTTCCTTAGCCGGTTTTAATAAAACTTTTCCGGCCCCAAAAACTCCTATCGTATCATGTGGAATTGTAGTTCCTACTACTGGAACTTTTATAAGATGCTTCTTAGCATCTTCGACTGCTTTTCTAATTGCTTCAGGAATTTCTGCGGATTTCCCGGTTCCAACGCCGACATAACCCTTTTCAGGATCTCCAACAACTACCGTTGCGCTGAATCTGAAATTCCTTCCACCTTTGACAACTTTTGCAACACGATTTAAACTTACAACTTTTTCTTTTAAATCAAGATTTGATATATCAATACGAGCCATGATTTCCCTCCTTATTAAAAATTCAAACCGCCTTCTCTTGCAGCATCTGCTAATTCTTTTATCGTACCATGATATATATATCCACCGCGATCAAAAACTACATCCTTAATTCCCTTTTCAAGAGCTTTTTTCGCAATTAATTTGCCTACTAATCTTGCTGACTCCTTATTCGCACCTTTAGCAACATTCTTCAATTCTGGATCTAATGTAGAAGCATGTGCTAAAGTAACGCCCCTTACGTCATCAATCAGCTGTGCATATATATGGCTTAAGCTTTTGTACACACTAAGTCTTGGTCTTTCGCTTGTTCCAGAAATTTTTTTCCTGACTCTTAGATGACGCCTTTTCCGTGTCAATCGTCTATCTATTTTTGATATCATATTATCACCCCTTACTTCTTACCTGTTTTGCCTTCTTTTAGCCTTACATGTTCTCCAACATACCTGATACCTTTTCCTTTGTAAGCATCTGGTTGCCTTACTTTCCTTATGCTTGCAGCTACCTCACCAACTCTTTGTTTATCAATACCTTTCACGGTAATCTTATTTGCACCATCAACTGCAAATTCAATGCCCGGTTCTTCTTCTATTTCTACTGGATGAGAATAGCCAACTGTTAAAACAATTTTTTTACCTTGTTTCGCAACACGGTAACCTACACCAACAATCTCAAGGCTTTTTTCATATCCAGTACTTACACCTTTTACCATGTTTTGAATCAAAGCTCTAGTTGTTCCATGCATAGCTCTTGCTTCTTTATCATCGCTGTTTCTTGTTACAACGACTTTATTATCTTCTACAGATATATTAACTAGATTTGGAAAATCTCTTTCAAGAGTACCTTTTGGTCCTTTTACTATAACATGATTATCATTAACTGTAACTGTTACATCTTTTGGAATATCTACTGGTTGTTTCCCTATTCTAGACACACTTTACACCTCCTATTTTGAATTACCAGATATAGCAGAGAACTTCTCCTCCGACTCCTTCTTTTTTAGCATCTTTATCTGTCATTATTCCTTTAGATGTTGATATGATTGCCATACCAAGGCCACCTAAAACTCTTGGAATTTCATTGCTTTTTGCATAAACCCTCAAACCCGGTTTGCTTATTCTTTTAAGGCCTGATATAACTCTTTCTTTATTTGGCCCATATTTCAGTGTTAATTTTAAAATACCTTGTTTACCATCATCTATTTCTTCTACTGCTTTAATAAATCCTTCACGAAGCATAAGCATTGCTATTGCTCTTTTTGTATTTGATGCTGGTATCTCTACTGTTTCATGTCTAACTATATTTGCGTTTCTTATACGTGTAAGCATATCTGCTATTGGATCTGTCATTTCAATACCTCCCCTCTTACCAGCTTGCTTTTTTTACGCCTGGAATAATGCCTTGATGAGCATATTCTCTAAAACAAACACGGCATATTCCATATTTCCTGATATATGCATGTGGTCGCCCACAAATTTTACATCTGTTATAAGCTCTTGTACTAAATTTAGGGGTCTTTTTTTGTTTCAATATCAATGCCTTTCTGGCCATTTATATACCTCCTTTACTTTGCAAACGGCATTCCCATAAGCTCCAAGAGTGTTCTTGCTTCTTCATCATTTTTAGCTGTCGTAACAAATATGATATCCATTCCTCTTACTTTATCAATTTTATCATAATCAATTTCAGGGAATATAAGTTGTTCCTTTATGCCAAATGAGTAATTTCCCCTGCCGTCGAAAGATTTTGTTGGAAGACCTCTAAAATCCCTAACCCTTGGCAATGCTACATTAAATAACTTATCAGCAAATTCATACATTCTTTCGCCTCTTAATGTTACTTTAACACCTATAGGCATGCCTGCACGTATCTTGAAATTTGCTATTGATTTTTTTGCTTTTGTAACTACTGGTTTCTGACCTGTTATTACAGCCAAGTCATTAGAAGCAGCTTCTATCGCTTTTGGATTTTCTCTTGCTTCACCAAGTCCTATATTTAAAACTATTTTTTCCAATTTCGGTACTTGCATTATGTTTTTATAAGAATACTTTGCCATAAGAGCAGGTACTACTTCGTTTATATATTTATCTCTAAGCCTTGCCATGATATACCTCCTTTCACTCTTATAATGTTTCTCCGCACTTTTTGCAATATCTTATCTTCTCACCATCAGCAAGAATTTTAACACCATATCTCACGCCAGTCCCACAGTTATTGCAAAATAACATAACTTTAGACGAATAAATAGGTGCTTCTTGATGTATTATTCCGCCTTGATCCTGCGGCCCACGTGCTTTTTTATGCTTTGTTACTACATTCACACCTTCTACAATAATTTTTCCTTCTTTAGGCAATGCTTTTAACACTTTGCCCTTTTTTCCCTTGTCTTGCCCTGAAATTACTGTGACTATATCGCCTTTTTTTACATGAAGTTTTTTTCTCTCCAATTGTCACACCTCCTTATAGAACTTCCGGTGCAAGTGAGATTATCTTCATAAAATCTTTTTCTCTTAATTCTCTAGCAACTGGTCCAAAAATACGAGTCCCCCTAGGTTGTAAATCATCTTTTATTATGACAGCCGCATTATCATCGAATCTTATATACGTGCCGTCTTTTCTTGCTATACCTTTCTTTGTTCTTACTATAACAGCTTTAACTACATCACCTTTTTTTACAACACCTCCGGGTGTTGCACTTTTGACAGAAGCTACTATTATATCACCTATATTTGAGAACTTTCTAGTTGAACCACCCATCAAATGTATACACATAATCTCTTTAGCACCAGTATTATCTGCAACTTTTAATATTGTTTGAGGCTGTATCATTCCAAATACCTCCTTTCAGTCATTCTGCTTTTTTAATTATCTCTACAAGCCTCCATCTCTTCTCCTTGCTTAAAGGCCTCGTTTCCATGATTTTTACTACATCACCAATATTGCATTGATTATTTTCATCGTGAGCCTTAAATTTCTTTGTACGTCTTATTATTTTATTGTAAAGTGGATGCCTTATTCTATCTTCAACAGCAACAACTATCGTCTTCTGCATCTTGTTGCTAACTACTTTTCCAATTCTAACTTTTCTCATGCCTCTTTCCAATTTAAATCCTCCTTTCTATGCATTCAACTTGCCAAGTTCTCTTTCTCTTAAGATTGTCTTAATTCTTGCGATAGACTTCCTAACATCTCTAACCCTCATTGGATTATCTAATTGACCAGTGGCAAGTTGAAACCTAAGGTTAAAAAGTTCTCCCTTTAAATCGGAAAGCTTCTGCAACAATTCTTCATCTGTCAATTCCCTAATCTCTTTAGCCTTCATTCTCTTCACCACCCAATTCTTCACGTTTTATGAACTTCGTTTTTATAGGCAGTTTGTGTTTAGCTAATCTTAAAGCTTCCCTTGCAATATCTTCATTTACACCGGCTATCTCAAAAAGCACCCTACCTGGTTTTACAACAGCTACCCAGTACTCAGGAGATCCTTTCCCAGAACCCATACGTGTTTCAGCTGGTTTCTCTGTTACAGGTTTATCTGGGAAAATCTTTATCCATACTTTTCCGCCCCTCTTTATATACCTTGTCATTGCGACCCTGGCAGCCTCTATCTGTACTGCTGTTATCCAACCGCCCTCAAGTGCTTGTAAGCCATAATCACCATAGCTCAATGTATTTCCTCTTGTAGCATTGCCTTTTATCCTGCCTCTTTGTTGTTTCCTATATTTAACTCTTTTAGGCATCAACATGATTATTTGCCTCCTTCCGCTGTTACCTGTTTCTTCGGCTGTGGCAATATCTCTCCTTTGTTAATCCAAACTTTAACGCCGATCTTGCCATACGTAGTATTTGCTTCTGCAAATCCATAATCTATATTTGCCCTTAATGTCTGAAGCGGCACAACACCTTCATGATATCTTTCAGTGCGAGCAATCTCTGCACCTGCTAACCTTCCAGAACATGCTATTTTTATACCCTTAGCACCCTGTTTCATTGCTCTTGATATTGACTGCTTCATTGCTCTTCTAAATGAGATCCTTCTTTCAAGCTGTGAAGCAATATTTTCAGCTACTAATTGAGCATCAAGTTCTGGATTTTTTACTTCCACAATATTTATGATGACTTTTTTGTTAGTCATCTTCTCGATTTCCTGCCTCAATTCTTCAATTCCTGCGCCACCTTTGCCAATTACCATTCCTGGTTTTGCAGTATACACATCGATCTTTATTCTATTTGCAGCTCTTTCTATTTCAATTTTCGGAACACCTGAAGCGTAAATCTTATTTTTAATAAAATCTCTTATCTTTATATCTTCTATCAAAAGATCACTAAAATCTTTATCCTTTGCAAACCATTTTGCATCCCAATCTTGCGATACACCAACTCTTAAGCCACGAGGATTAATCTTTTGACCCATTTTATCCCTCCTTTTTATTTTTCATTGACAACTACTGTTATATGACTCGTTCTTCTTCTCATCAAATTTGATCTACCCATTGCCCTTGGCATCATTCTCTTCATTATTGGACCCTGATCCGCCACAGCTTTCGCCACATACAGATTATCTCTATCAAGTCCAAAATTATTTTCAGCATTTGCAATCGCTGATTTTAATACTTTTTCTACAATGCCAGCTGCTTTATTAGGTGTAAATTTTAGTATTGCCAATGCCTCATTAACATCTTTCCCGCGTATCATATTCATAACAAGGCCAGCTTTTTGAGGTGAAATTCTTACATATTTTGCAACTGCCTTCGCTTCCACACTATTACCTCCTTTGCCTATTGAACTTTTGAAGACTTTTCAGTATCTGAATGGCCGTGGAATGTACGTGTTGGAGCAAATTCTCCTAATTTATGACCAACCATATCCTCTGTAATGTATATAGGCACATGCTTTCTTCCATCATGTACAGCTATAGTGTGACCAACCATCTGAGGAAATATAGTGGAACTCCTTGACCATGTCTTCAAAACCTTTTTCTCATTTTTCTTGTTCATTTCTTCTATTTTTTTTAATAGCTTCTCATCAACATATGGGCCTTTTTTTAAGGATCTACTCAAAATTATAGCCTCCCTTCCCAACTAAGCTTTACGACTTTTTACAATCATTTTATTAGTAGACTTGTTTTTCTTACGTGTCTTATAACCAAGAGCTGGTTTACCCCATGGAGTCATTGGTCCTGGATGTCCTATAGGAGCCTTTCCTTCACCACCACCGTGTGGGTGATCAACTGGGTTCATAACTGAACCTCTGACTGTCGGCCTGATTCCTAGCCATCTAGACCTACCTGCTTTACCGATCGTTACATTTTCATGATCTAAATTAGACACTTGTCCAATTGTCGCTCTGCAGTTTGATCTAATCCGCCTAACTTCTGAAGATGGCATTCTTACTTGTACATAATCTCCTTCTTTCGCAATCAACTGTGCCATTGAACCAGCCGCTCTCACCAATTGACCGCCTTTTCCAGCTACTAATTCAATATTGTGAATAAACGTACCAACAGGAATATTGTAGAGTGGAAGTGCATTGCCTACTTTTATATCAACATTTTCACCAGATTCTACTATGTCACCAACTTTTAATCCATATGGTGCAATAATATATCTTTTTTCACCGTCAAGGTAGTGAATAAGTGCAATATAAGCTGATCTATTTGGATCATACTCAATTGAAGCTACTTTGCCTGGTACACCGTCTTTATCTCTTTTAAAATCTATGATCCTGTATTTTCTTTTGTGACCGCCGCCACGGTGGCGAACAGTAATCCTGCCATATACATTACGCCCACCTGTTTTGTTGAGACTGACTGTCAGGGATTTCTCTGGTTTTTCTTTTGTTACTTCTTCAAATGTCAAGACAGTCATTTGTCTTCTACCAGGTGAAGTAGGATTGTATTTTTTAATTCCCATTGTTTTCCCTCCTTAAATTGCTGTATTAAGCTTGCAATCCTTCAAAGAATTCAATTCCTTTGCTGTTAGGCTTTAATTTAACAATAGCTTTCTTATAACTGCTGGTTCTACCAACATTTCTTCCTACTCTTTTTAGCTTTCCAATATAATTCATTGTATAGACTTTTTCAACATCAACACCAAACAATTCTTCAACAGCTTGTTTTATTTGAATCTTATTTGCATTCTTATTTACGATGAAGGTGTATTTTCTTTCGTTCATTAGATTCATACTTTTTTCCGAAATAACCGGTCTTAATATTACATCTCTAGCATCCATCAAGCATACACCTCCTCAACTTTATTGACAGCGTCTTTTGTTATTATGAATCTGTCATATTTTAATACATCATATGTGTTTAAGCTGTTTGCATACACTGCCTTAACATTTGGTATGTTTCTTGATGATAATACCACATTCTTTTTATCTTCAGGTATAACAATCAGTGCATTTTTAACATTAAATTTTTTCAGCATATCGGCAACTTTTTTAGTTTTTGGTTCATCAATGTTTATATCATCAATGACTATTATTTCGTTATCTCTTACTTTTGATGACAATGCAGACTTTAGCGCAAGTCTTTTAACCTTCTTTGGAATATTGTAGCTGTAATCTCTTGGTTTCGGTCCAAAAACAACACCACCCTTAATCCACTGTGGTGCCCTTATACTTCCTTGGCGAGCTCTGCCTGTGCCTTTTTGCCTCCATGGCTTAATACCGCCACCTCTAACTTCGCCACGTCTTTTTGTTGAATGAGTACCCTGCCTTTGACTTGCCAAATAATTTAAGACAACTTCATGCATAACAGGTACATTCACTTCAACGCCAAAAACATTATCACTCAATTCCATTTCACCAATTTGTTCACCATTTATGTTATAAACCGCTACTTTCGGCATCGATTTTCCTCCTTTCATTACTTGCTTTTAACAGTGTCCCTTATCATGAGAAGTGAACCCCTAATTCCTGGCACCGAACCTTTTATAAGTAGCAAATTCTTCTCAGGATCAACTTTTACTACTTCTAGATTCTGTACCGTTACTCTTTCATTTCCCATATGGCCAGGCAATCTCTTACCTTTGAATGTCCTTGAAGGATCTGAACTTGCACCCATAGAACCTGGTCTTCTGTGATATTTAGAGCCATGGGCCATAGGTCCTCTGTTTGCATTGTATCTCTTTACTACACCTGCAAATCCTTTACCTTTTGATGTACCGATTACATCTACTCTATCACCGACTGAGAATATGTCAGCCTTTATTTCACTGCCAACTTCATATGATGATATATCATCCAATCTAAATTCTCTTAAATATTTCTTAAATGGCACATTTGCTTTTGTAAAATGGCCTTTTAAAGGTTTTATAAGCCTTTTTTCTTTTACATCACCAAAGCCAACTTGTATAGCATCGTACCCATCATTTTCTTTTGTCTTCTTTTGAACAACTACACATGGACCTGCTTCTACAACTGTGACTGGTATCATTTCATTCCCTACAAAAATCTGAGTCATTCCATGTTTCTTGCCAAGTATTGCTTTTTTCATCTTCTACCCTCCTGAAATCATCGGACGCTTGCGCGTCATAATTTCTTATTATTTGTTATAATTTTATCTCTATATCAACACCAGCAGGTAAATCCAATCTCATCAATGCATCTACAGTCTTTGGTGTTGGACTTAATATGTCAATAAGCCTTTTATGTGTCCTCGTCTCAAACTGTTCTCGTGAATCTTTGTATTTATGTGGCGCTCTCAATATTGTAATTACATCTCTCTCTGTCGGAAGTGGTATCGGTCCCGACACTTCTGCGCCTGTTCTTTTTGCTGTTTCAACTATTTTTTCAGCAGATTGATCTAAAACCATATGGTCAAAAGCTTTTAATCTTATGCGAATTTTCTGTTTGGGCATAATTTTTCCCTCCTTCTATATAAGCAATCATTAATTCCATATACACTCATCCGTGTGTTTTCAGTTCTATTGAAAAATCTCGTTCAACTTTATTAGTTTACCTTAAAGACCGTATTATTTCAAGTCTTGACAAAACAATAGTTATGTGCTAATAGCTTAAGCTATTAGCACATTTTTATTAAGCAAGAATCTTGGAAACAACACCGGCTCCTACTGTGTGTCCGCCTTCCCTTATAGCAAATTTTAATCCTTCTTCCATTGCTATCGGTGTTATTAATTCTATTGTCATCGTTACATGGTCTCCGGGCATTACCATCTCTACGCCCTCTGGTAATTCTATTACTCCTGTTACGTCTGTTGTCCTGAAGTAGAACTGTGGTCTGTATCCATTGAAGAACGGTGTATGTCTTCCGCCTTCTTCCTTTGTTAACACGTATACTTGTCCTTCAAATTTCGTGTGCGGTTTTACTGACCCTGGTTTCGCTAATACTTGCCCTCTCTCTACTTCATCTCTTGTTACTCCTCTTAACAGTACTCCTATGTTATCTCCTGCTTCTGCTTCGTCCAATGTCTTCCTGAACATCTCTACTCCTGTTACTACTGTCTTCTTGCTTTCGTCTGATAAGCCTATTATCTCTACTTCGTCTCCTACTTTTAATTTGCCTCTCTCTACTCTTCCTGTTGCTACTGTCCCTCTTCCTGTTATTGTGAATACATCTTCTACTGGCATCAGGAATGGCTTGTCTACATCTCTTTCTGGTGTCGGTATATAACTGTCAACTACATCCATTAATTCCCATATCTTGCCGCACCACTGACAGTCTCTTTGTCCGCATCCGCATTCCATTGCTTTTAATGCTGAGCCTACTACTATCGGTGTGTCGTCTCCTGGAAATTCATATTCGTTTAATAGTTCTCTTACTTCCATCTCTACTAGTTCGATTAATTCTTCGTCATCTACCATGTCCGCTTTGTTTAGGAATACTACAATGTATGGTACTCCTACCTGCCTTGCTAAGAGTATGTGCTCTCTTGTCTGCGGCATTGGACCATCTGCTGCTGATACTACTAGTATCGCTCCGTCCATCTGCGCTGCTCCTGTTATCATGTTCTTTACGTAGTCTGCGTGCCCTGGACAGTCTACATGCGCATAGTGCCTTTTCTCTGTCTCGTATTCTACGTGCATTGTGTTTATTGTTATTCCTCTTGCTTTCTCTTCTGGTGCTTTGTCTATTTCATCATATGCTGTGGCTTGTGCCATCCCTTGCTTTGACAATACTATTGTTATTGCTGATGTTAACGTCGTTTTGCCATGGTCTACGTGCCCTATCGTTCCTATGTTTGCATGGGGTTTCTTTCTTTCAAATTTTTGCTTCGCCATTTCTTTTTTCCTCCTTACATTAATTTATTTTTACTTTTTCTCTAATATTTGATCAGCAATATTTTTAGGCACTTCTTCATAGTGACTAAACTGCATAGTATATGTGCCTCTTCCTTGTGTTTTTGAGCGAAGATCTGTAGCATAACCAAACATTTCAGCTAGTGGAACCATGCCTCTAATTACTTTGGCTCCAGCTCTGTCCATCATGCCTTCAATTCTTCCACGCCTTGAATTTATGTCACCCATTACATCGCCCATATATTCTTCTGGCACAACAACTTCAACTTCCATTATAGGCTCTAAAAGTACAGCTCCGCCTTTTTTCATACCTTCTTTGAAAGCCATTGAGCCAGCTATCTTAAATGCCATATCAGATGAGTCAACTTCGTGGTAAGAACCATCTACTAAAGAAACTTTTACGTCCACGACTTCATACCCACCAAGGATACCATTCTCCATTGCTTCCTGCACACCGGCATCAACTGCAGGTATATATTCCTTTGGTATAACACCGCCAACGATTTTATTCTCAAATTGATATCCTTGACCTCTCTCCAAAGGTTCCATTTCAAGCCATACATGTCCATACTGACCGCGGCCACCTGACTGTCTTATAAACTTACCTTCAATACGTACAGGCTTTGTTATTGTTTCTTTATAAGCAACCTGAGGTTTGCCAACATTGCACTCTACATTGAATTCTCTCCTCATTCTGTCAACAATGATTTCCAAGTGCAGTTCACCCATGCCGGCTATAATCGTCTGTCCCGTCTCTTGATCTGTATATGTTTTAAATGTCGGATCCTCTTCTGCAAGTTTCTGAAGGGCTACAGCCATTTTATCCTGTGCAGCTTTTGTCTTAGGCTCTATTGCAACTCTTATAACAGGTTCAGGGAATTCCATTGACTCTAAAAGAATAGGCTGATTTTCATCACACAGAGTATCACCGGTTGTAGTATCTTTCAATCCAACTGCAGCTGCTATGTCACCTGTATAAACTTTGTCTATCTCTTTTCTATGATTTGCATGCATTTGGAGTATTCTACCAATTCTCTCTTTTTTCCCTTTTGTAGAATTCAAAACATATGAACCTGCTTCAAGCGTTCCTGAATATACTCTAAAAAACGCAAGCTTACCAACGTATGGATCGGCCATTATTTTGAATGCAAGAGCTGAAAATGGCTCGTTATCATCGGCCTTTCTCTCTATTTCCTCATCACTATTAAGCTTCATACCTTTTACAGCAGGTATATCAATAGGAGATGGTAGATACCTTACAACAGCATCCAGCATCGGCTGTACGCCTTTGTTTTTATATGAAGAACCACAAGTAACACACACAAGTTCATTATTAATGGTTCCTTTTCTCAATGCTGCATGTATCTCCTCTTCAGTTATCTCTTCACCTTCTAAGTATTTTTCCATTAACGCTTCATCTTGTTCTGAAACAGCTTCTAAAAGTTTTTCTCTGTACTCCTGAGCTAAATCCTTTAGATCATCTGGAATTTCGACTTCTTCTGATATAGTTCCTAAGTCATCTTCATAGATAATCGCATCCATCTTTATTAGGTCTATAATCCCTACAAATGTATCTTCTTTCCCAATAGGAAGCTGTATCGCAACAGGATTTGCATTTAACCTGTCTTTCATCATCTTAATGACATTAAAAAAGTCCGCTCCCATTATGTCCATCTTGTTGACATATGCTAGCCTTGGTACTTTGTACTTGTCTGCCTGTCTCCAAACTGTCTCTGATTGTGGTTCAACACCACCTTTTGCGCAAAATACTGCAACTGCTCCATCTAACACCCTTAAAGAGCGTTCTACCTCAACTGTAAAGTCCACGTGTCCCGGCGTATCTATAATATTAATCTTGTGATCTTTCCAATAGCATGTTGTAGCAGCAGAAGTTATTGTAATACCTCTCTCCTGCTCCTGCTCCATCCAGTCCATTGTTGCATTGCCTTCGTGCACTTCACCTATCTTATGGACTTTTCCTGTATAAAACAGTATTCTTTCGGTAGTTGTAGTTTTGCCAGCATCTATATGCGCCATAATTCCAATATTCCTAACTTTATCTAAGCTGTAATCTCTAGGCATTTATATCCTCCTTTCCTGCCCATATAATACACACTACCATCAGCATCATTACCATCTGTAATGTGCAAATGCTTTATTTGCTTCAGCCATTTTATGTGTATCTTCTCTCTTCTTAACACTAGCACCTGTATTATTTGCAGCATCCATAATTTCCGCCGCTAATTTTTCCATCATTGTCCTTCCGCTTCTCTTTCTTGCAAATTCTATGATCCACCTTATTCCAAGTGTCTGTCTTCTCTCAGGCCTAACTTCGACAGGTACTTGATAAGTAGCACCACCAACACGTCTTGGTTTTACTTCAAGAACAGGCATAACATTATTTAATGCTTCTTCAAAAACTTCCAGTGGATCTCTACCAGTTTTTTCTCTTATTATGTCAAATGCACCGTAGCATATCTTTTGAGCTATACCTCTTTTGCCACTGTACATTATTTTATTTATCAACTTTGTAACTTTCTTGCTATTATAAACTGGATCTGGTAGAACATCACGTTTTGCTACATAGCCCTTTCTAGGCATTCACTATCCCTCCTATCATTTAGGTTTCTTAGCACCATACTGTGAGCGAGCTTGTTTTCTGTTAGCAACACCAGCTGCGTCAAGCGTTCCTCTTATAATCTTATATCTAACACCAGGTAGATCCTTTACTCTTCCACCTCTTATAAGAACAACAGAGTGCTCCTGCAGATTATGACCTATACCCGGGATATATGCAGTGACTTCAGTATTATTTACAAGCCTTACTCTGGCTATCTTCCTTAACGCTGAGTTTGGTTTCTTTGGTGTTGTTGTCTTAACAACTGTGCAAACACCCCTCTTCTGAGGATTGCCTTTTAATGCTGGGGATGTGGATTTATATTTAACCTTTTTTCTTCCTTCTCTCACTAACTGATTAATTGTCGGCATCCTTACACCTCCTTCCAATATTTAGAAGATTTATCCCCTATATAGGGGATAAATCTAATCATTTCTCACTTTAACTCAGCAGCAGTCGCTGCTCCTACATCAATGCCACACATATCTCCTAGTTCTTTCATTGTGTCTATATAAACTATATCGATAGATTTTGAATTACAAGCATCAATGATTTTTTTTGTAACGTGTTCTTCAGCATCCCGAGCAATGTATACCTTAGCAGCTTTATCATTTGTTACAGCCTTAAATGTCTGCTTCGCCCCTATCACTAATTTAGAAGAACCGCTTTTACTTGAACCCATTAAGTTCTTCTCCTCCCTACTTGGAAGTAGTTTTTAACACACTTAAATATTTTATCATTAAGGTCAAACTCTGTCAATAATAGATATTATTTTACATTAACTTCTGCATTATTATCTTCTGCTTCACTGACCTCATTGCCTACTTCATCGACGGATTTTACAACTATGTTTCTATACCTTGATAAACCAGTCCCTGCTGGGATCAGCTTACCTATAATAACATTTTCCTTTAAACCAATAAGTGGATCAACTTTTCCTTTTATTGCGGCATCAGTCAAAACCCTTGTAGTCTCTTGGAAAGATGCAGCAGATAAGAAAGAATCTGTTGCCAGTGCAGCTTTTGTAATACCTAAAAGTGCCCTAGTGCCAGTAGCTGGCCTCAATCCTTTTTCCTGAACCTTCCTGTTTTCTTCTTCAAACGCAAACATATCCACAAGCTCACCAGGCATCATTGATGTATCTCCAGAATCCTCAACTTTAATCTTCCTCATCATCTGTCTGATTATAACTTCAATATGTTTGTCATTTATTTCAACACCTTGTAGTCTGTATACTTTTTGAACCTCTTGTAACAAATACGTCTGAACCGCAAACAAACCTTTTATCTTCAAAATATCATGCGGATTTACAGACCCTTCTGTTAGTTCATCGCCCGCTTCAATGTATTGTCCATCCTGAACTTTTAACCTCGATCCATAAGGTATGAGATATGTCTTTGAAATATTATTTTCGTTATCTGTAATTACGACTTCCCTCTTCTTTTTCGTCTCATTTATTTTCACAACACCTGGTATTTCAGAAATCACAGCTAACCCCTTCGGTTTCCTTGCTTCAAAAAGCTCTTCGACTCTCGGTAAACCTTGTGTAATATCGGCACCAGCAACACCGCCGGTGTGGAATGTTCTCATGGTAAGCTGTGTACCAGGCTCGCCAATAGCTTGTGCTGCAATTATGCCGACAGCCTCACCAATTTCGACTTGTGAACCAGTCGCTAAGTTCCTGCCGTAGCACATCCTGCAAACGCCATGCTTAGATTTACATGTTAGAAGTGATCTTATTTTAACTCTCTTAATTCCTAACTCCTCAATTTTTTCAGCATCTTGCTCTGATATCATTGTATTTTTCTTTACTATTACTTCGCCAGTATTAGGATCTTTTATATCTTCTAACGATACCCTTCCACTTAACCTGTCAGAAAGCTTTTCTATTACTTCATTTCCTTCTTTAATCTCACTTACATATATTCCTTCATCTGTTCCACAATCATCTTCTCTGATAATCACATCTTGGCTAACATCCACAAGCCTACGGGTCAAATACCCTGAGTCAGCGGTCCTCAAGGCCGTATCAGCCAAACCCTTTCTTGCGCCATGTGTAGATATGAAGAATTCTAGCACATTGAGGCCCTCTCTAAAGTTGGATCTTATAGGAAGTTCGATTATCCTTCCTGCCGGATTTGCCATCAAGCCTCTCATACCGGCTAGCTGCTTTATTTGGTTTTTACTACCTCTAGCTCCTGAATGCGCCATCATAAATATAGGATTAAATTTATCTAGGTTTGCCATCAGAGCATCGCTTACTTTTTCTGTCGTCATGTTCCAAGTTCTAATTACGCTTTCATATCTCTCTTCTTCTGAAATAAGACCACGCCTAAACTGGGCATCTATCTTCTTCACTGCTTCATCCGCTTCATTTAAAAGAGTCTTTTTCTCTTCAGGTATAACCATATCAGATACACTGACAGTCAATGCAGCCTTTGTAGAATATTTATAACCTAATGCTTTGATTTTATCCAGCGTCTCAGCTGTCTTTGTTGGACCATGCACCCTGTACACTCTATCTAATATTTTTCCCAATTTTGATTTGTCAACAAGAGTTGATATTTCTAAATCAAACATGGTATCAGGATTTGTCCTGTCCACAAAACCCAAATCCTGAGGTATAGCAGAATTAAATATGAGCTTTCCAATAGTAGTCTCTATGATTTTGGACTTAATCTCGCCATTGACTTCTCTTTTCATCCTTACTTTTATCTTAGCATGAATATTTATTTGACCTAATTGATACGCCATCAATGCTTCTTCATAATCTTTAAATATTCTGCCTTCACCCTTGACGCCGTCTTCATCACCTGTTAAATAGTAACATCCAAGAACCATATCCTGTGTAGGTGTCATAACAGGTTTTCCATCCTGAGGCTTTAATATGTTGTTAGCAGCCAACATCAAGAATCTTGCCTCTGCCTGTGCCTCAACAGTCAATGGAACGTGAACAGCCATCTGATCACCGTCAAAGTCGGCATTATAAGCCGTACATACCAATGGATGCAACTTTATGGCTCTGCCTTCGACCAATACAGGCTCAAATGCTTGAATACCTAAACGATGCAATGTAGGTGCTCTGTTCAATAGAACGGGGTGCTCCTTTATGACATCTTCCAAAACATCCCACACTTCCGGGCGCACTTTCTCAACCATTCTCTTTGCGCTTTTTATATGCTGTGCAATTCCTTTATCAACAAGCCTTTTCATAACAAATGGTTTAAAAAGCTCAAGAGCCATTTCTTTAGGAAGACCGCATTGGTAAAGCTTAAGTTCAGGTCCTACGACAATAACAGAACGTCCAGAATAGTCAACCCTCTTACCTAGAAGGTTTTGCCTAAATCTCCCTTGTTTTCCTTTTAGCATGTCTGACAATGACTTAAGTGGCCTATTGCCTGGACCCGTTACTGGTCTTCCTCTCCTGCCATTGTCTATGAGTGCGTCTACAGCTTCCTGAAGCATTCTTTTTTCATTTCTAACTATAATATCCGGTGCACCTAAATCAAGCAACCTCTTTAACCTGTTATTTCTATTTATAACCCTTCTATAAAGATCATTTAAATCCGATGTCGCAAATCGTCCACCATCTAGTTGAACCATTGGTCTTAAATCAGGTGGAATAACAGGTATGACGTCTAATATCATCCACTCAGGTTTATTCCCAGAATCCAAAAATGCTTGCACAACTTCAAGTCTTCTTATTGCTCTAACGCGTTTTTGACCAGTAGATTCCCTGATTTCAGCTTTTAATTCCTTTGATAATTTTTCAAGGTCTATCTCCTGTAAAAGTTCCTTTATTGATTCAGCACCCATCCCGGCTTTAAACTTATTTCCATATTTATCAAGGTATTCGCGGTATTCCTTCTCGCTTAGAAGCTGCTTTTTAGATAGATTTGTTTCACCAGGATCAATCACAACATATGATGCAAAATACAAAACTTTTTCAAGTGCTCTTGGTGACATGTCAAGTATTAATCCCATACGGCTAGGTATCCCTTTGAAATACCATATATGTGAAACAGGGGCAGCAAGCTCAATATGTCCCATCCTTTCACGCCTAACTTTTGATCTCGTTACTTCAACGCCACATCTGTCACATATAACACCTTTGTACCTCACTCTTTTATATTTACCACAATGGCATTCCCAATCTTTAGTAGGTCCAAATATTTTTTCGCAAAACAATCCTTCTCTCTCAGGTTTTAATGTCCTATAGTTTATAGTTTCAGGCTTTTTTACTTCACCTCTTGACCATTCTCTAATCTTTTCTGGTGAAGCAAGACCTATTTTCATTGAATCGAAATTTTTAAGCTCAAACAAGGAGTTTCGCTCCCTTCATAATAATTTTATATATCATAATCATCATCAAAGCTGTCGCTATCACCAAAATCTATATCACTAGGTTCAAAGTTTAAATCATCTAAGCTGTCTTTATCTTCATCGTAATCTTCATTAAATTCTTCACCATAATTTACTTCTTCCGGTGCATCTTCTCTTCCCTCGATATTTATATTTATTGTATCTTCTGAAATATCATCATCATCTTCATCTTCAAATTCTTTTAATGCTACTTCCTGATTATCTTCAGTCAATACTTTCACATCAAGGCAAAGACTTTGCAATTCCTTTACCAGAACCTTAAACGATTCTGGAACACCAGGTTCTGGTATATTTTCACCTTTAACTATAGATTCATAGGTTTTTACACGACCTGTTATATCATCAGATTTAACGGTAAGTATCTCTTGTAAAGTATGTGCTGCACCATATGCTTCAAGTGCCCATACTTCCATCTCACCAAATCTCTGACCACCAAATTGTGCTTTACCACCAAGTGGCTGCTGTGTAACCAATGAATACGGTCCTGTAGATCTTGCATGCATTTTGTCATCTACAAGATGGTGTAACTTTAGCATGTACATGTACCCAACCGTAACTGGATGGTCAAATGGCTCACCAGTCCTTCCGTCATACAGTTGAATCTTTCCATCCGGTGAGAACCCTGCTTTTTCAAGTAGCTCTTGTATATCTTCCTCATGAGCTCCATCGAAAACTGGTGTAGCCATATACCAACCTAAAGCTTTTGCTGCAAGTCCTAAGTGAACTTCCAGTACCTGACCTATATTCATACGAGAAGGAACTCCAAGAGGATTCAAGCAAATCTGCAGTGGCGTACCATCAGGCAGGAAAGGCATATCTTCAACCGGAAGTATCCTTGAAACAACACCCTTATTTCCGTGCCTACCTGCCATCTTGTCACCAACAGATATTTTCCTTTTCTGAGCGATAAACACCCTAACCATTTCATTTACTCCAGGTGGCAACTCATCACCATTTTCTCTCGTATATACTTTGACGTCTACTACTATTCCACCTTCACCATGTGGTACTCTTAGGGATGTATCTCTAACTTCCCTTGCTTTTTCTCCAAATATGGCCCTTAAAAGTCTTTCCTCAGCAGTCAGTTCCGTTTCACCTTTTGGTGTTACCTTTCCAACAAGAATATCACCTGCTGTAACTTCTGCACCAATACGTATGATTCCACGTTCATCAAGGTCTTTTAATGCCTCTTCACCAACATTTGGTATATCTCTCGTTATCTCTTCAGGTCCTAATTTTGTGTCTCTAGCTTCCGATTCATATTCTTCAATGTGAATAGACGTAAGAGCATCATCTTTCACAAGCTCTTCACTAATTAAAATTGCATCTTCGTAGTTATAACCTTCCCACGGCATGAACCCAACAAGCACATTTCGCCCAAGGGCAATTTCGCCTAACTCAGTTGAAGGACCATCACTTATAACCTGTCCTTTTTCAACTCGATCTCCTTCATTTACTATAGGCCTACAGTTTATGCAAGTTCCCTGATTGGATCTCTTAAATTTAAGCAGCTCGTATTCGTCACGTCTCCCGTCATCTGTTCTTATCACTATTTTATCTGCAGTTACCCTCTCTACTACACCGCTATTTTTTGCAATATTCACAACACCCGAATCTCTCGCAGCTTTATATTCGATACCAGTTCCAACAATAGGAGCCTGTGGCACAAGAAGTGGAACAGCTTGTCTTTGCATGTTTGACCCCATCAATGCTCTGTTAGCATCATCATTTTCAAGGAAGGGAATCATAGCCGTTGCAACAGACACCACTTGCTTAGGTGAAACATCCATAAAATCTACTTCTTCTCTCGGCACTGATAATATATCATCTTTTGAACGGACTGTAACTCTTTCATTTACAAATCTATTTTCCTCGTCAAGGGGTTCGTCTGCCTGCGCTATTACATATTCATCTTCTACATCTGCAGTCATATAGACAATTTCATTGAGAACTCTACCTGTAGCTTTATCAACTTTTCTGTACGGAGCTTCAATAAATCCATATTCGTTTATCCGTGCATATGTAGCAAGGGAACCAATAAGTCCTATGTTTGGACCTTCAGGCGTTTCTATAGGGCACATCCTGCTGTAATGTGTATGATGAACATCCCTAACCTCCATTCCGGCTCTCTCACGGCTCAGTCCTCCTGGACCTAATGCACTTAATCTTCTTTTATGTGTCAGCTCTGCAAGGGGATTAGTCTGATCCATAAACTGTGAAAGCTGTGAACTTCCAAAAAACTCTTTAATTGCAGCAACAACAGGCCTTATGTTTATCAAATTTTGAGCAGTTATCTCACTGACATCCTGTATTGTCATTCTTTCTCTAACTACTCTTTCCATTCTTGATAGGCCAATTCTAAACTGATTTTGAAGCAATTCGCCAACAGATCTCAGCCTTCTATTTCCAAGGTGATCAATATCATCTACAAATCCTATTCCAAATGAAAGATTCAAATTGTAATTTATAGAAGCAATTATATCATCTTTAGTTATATGCTTAGGTATCAATTCATCCATTCTGCGTTTTATTTCATTTTTTATTTCATCCTCATTTGTAAAATTACTAAGTATTTCTTTTAAAACTCCTAATTGAACTTTTTCCTTAATGTTTAAATCAGAAACGTCAAAAGGAAGAGGGTATTCGTTAATATCAACAGTATTATTGCCAATAACCTTTATTGGTCTTCCTTCTACTAGCACTTCAACTACATTTATACCACAATCTTGTATTTTTTTAGCCGTCTCTCTTGATATTCTTTGCCCCTCTTCAACTATAATTTCACCTGTTATAGGATTAGCAATATTTGTAGCTGCCTTTTGATTTGTCAATCTAGAACTTAATGCAAGTTTTTTGTTGAATTTATAGCGTCCAACATAAGCAAGATCATATCTTTTTGGATCAAAAAACAAAGAATACAAAAGGCTTTTAGCACTGTCAACTGTAGGAGGCTCACCGGGTCTCAATCTTTTATAGACTTCAAGCAAGCCTTCTTCTTCAGATTTCGTAGTATCTTTGTCAAGTGTAGCTTTTATCCTTTCATCTTCCCCAAAAAGATCGAGAATCTGAGCATCTGTTCCATAGCCCAGCGCTCTTAAAAATACAGTAATTGGAACTTTCCTTGTCCTATCTATTCTTACAGAAAAAATATCATTAGAATCTTCTTCGTATTCAAGCCAAGCTCCTCTATTGGGGATAACAGTTGCAAAAAAGAGTTTCTTCCCTAATTTATCAAACTGTTGTTCGTAATATACGCCTGGCGACCTCACCAATTGGCTTACAATAACACGTTCTGCACCATTTATTATGAAGGTGCCTTTATCTGTCATCAAAGGAAAATCACCCATGAAAACTTCCGATTCCTTGATTTCTCCTGTATCCCGATTAGTCAGTCTTACTTTTACTTTCATAGGTGCAGCATATGTCGTGTCTCTATCTTTGCACTCCTCTACAGAGTATTTAGGATTGTCATCAAGCTTATAGTCAAGAAATTCCAAAGACAAATTGCCGGTAAAGCTCTCAATTGGAGAAATATCTCGGAAAACTTCCCTTAAACCTTCTTCAAGAAACCACTTGTACGAATTTTTTTGCACCTCAATAAGGTTAGGCATTTCCAAGACTTCTTCAATCCTTGCAAAGCTCATACGCTTCTTATAGCCGGCATCAACAGGATGTAACATCCACTTCACCCCTTATAAATTTAAAATAACCAAAAGAGAAAGCTTTTGGATAATTTACAGAAAGACATAATTATTATTTGCCAGAATACATACAAATATTCTATTATTTACATGTTCATAAAAATTTTATTGTTTCGTACTTCATTTTATGTAATAAAATGACACTGTTAATGCAATATATAATATTACCACAATAGCAAAACCATGTCAATAAGAAAACATTCATTGGAAAGAAAAAAAGCATCCTTTCGAATGCTTTTTTTCTTAAGTCGAATTTTATTTTTAATTATTTTATTTCTACTTTTGCTCCAACTTCTTCGAATTTTGCCTTTATTTGATTTGCTTCATCCTTGCTTACGCCTTCTTTAATTGGCTTTGGAGCACCTTCAACAAGGTCTTTTGCCTCTTTCAAGCCAAGATTTGTAACTTCTCTGACTACTTTTATTACCTTAATCTTTTCTGAACCTACATCTGTTAATATAACGTCAAATTCTGTCTTTTCTTCTGCAGGTGCTGCTGCCGCGCCAGCTGCAGGTGCTGCTGCTACAGCAACAGGTGCTGCTGCAGATACTCCAAATTCCTCTTCAAGAGCTTTTACTAAATCAGCTAATTCTAAAACTGTCATACTTTTTATAGCTTCTAAAATTTCTTCCTTATTCATTACAAATACCTCCATTTAAAAATTTTTTATTATGCTTCTTTTTTCTCTTTAACAGCATTTAAAGCTATTACGAGACTTCTTAATGTACCAGATAATACATACACAAGATTGTTTATAGGCGCCTTCATGCTGCCAAGTGCTTTTGCAATGAGTTCTTCTTTTGATGGCAATTCTGATAATGCTTTAATTTCTTCTGGACCAACCAGCTTTCCATCAACAATACCTGCTTTTAATTCAAGTCCTTTATTGTTCTTCAAAAATTCAACTAAAATTTTTGCAGGTGTAACAGGATCATCGTATCCAAAAGATACCGATGTTGGTCCTTCTAAGTACTTCTTTAAGTCGTTATATCCCAATTCTTGCGCTGCACGCCACATCAAAGTATTTTTGTAGACTTTATACTCTGCATTCGCTTCTTTAAATTTTCTCCTTAAAGCGGTATCGTCCTCAACTGTCAAGCCACTGTAACTAGTAAATATGATGGATTGTGCTCTTCCTAGTTTATCTTTAAATTCACTAACGACTTTTTCCTTAGCTTCCCTAGCTGTACTCAAACTTACACCTCCCGTCCATAATATTAAAAGGATCCCCCGTAGACATGAGGATCCTTTTTTACTTTATCAAAAACCTCGGTAGGATTTACGTGTTGCCACACCTACTGTCTACGGTAAGTTTTCAATTTTACTTTAAGAGTATATCATTACTGTGTTGTTATGTCAACAGTTTTTATAAGATTCTTTGTGGATTAACCTTTATTCCTGGTCCCATTGTTGACGAAAGAACAACGCTCTTTAAATACTGTCCTTTCGCAGCTGCAGGTTTTGATCTTATTATAGCATCCATAATCGTCTTTAAATTTTCCACTAATTTCTCTTGTCCGAAAGATACTTTCCCAATCGGCACATGTATTATTGAATTTTTATCTACTCTGTACTCAATTTTACCAGCTTTAACATCTTTTACTGCTTTCTCAATATCAAATGTAACAGTACCAGCTTTTGGGTTTGGCATCAAACCTTTTGGTCCTAAAACCTTACCAAGTCTACCCACAACACCCATCATATCTGGTGTAGCTATAACAACATCATAGTCAAACCAGTTTTCATTTTGTATCTTTGAAACAAGTTCCTCTGCACCAACATATTCTGCACCAGCAGCTTCAGCTTCTTTCGCTTTATCGCCTTTTGCAAAAACCAAAACGCGAACTGTTTTACCAGTTCCATGAGGCAATATTACAGTTCCTCTAACCTGTTGATCAGCATGCCTCGGATCTACGCCAAGTCTTACAGACAAATCAACAGTTTCGTCAAACTTAGCTTTAGCAGTCTTTAAAACTAAATCTACAGCCTCATTTGCATCATACAATCTTGTAGAGTCTATCAATTTGACACTATCTAAATATTTTTTTCCATGTTTCATTCTATTCTTTACCTCCTTGTGGTATTTTTCGGACATTCGTCCTCCCACTAAAAAACATCTATTGCTCAATTTCAATACCCATGCTTCTAGCAGTACCAGCTATCATTCTCATAGCAGCTTCAATATCTGATGCATTCAAATCTTTCATCTTTAGTTCAGCTATTTCTCTGACTTTATCTTTTGTTATCTTTGCAACTTTTTGCTTATTTGGCTGTGGTGAACCACTTTCAATGCCAGCCGCTTTTTTTAGAAGCACAGCCGCAGGCGGTGTCTTTGTGATGAAAGAAAATGATCTATCAGCATATATTGTAATAACTACAGGAATGATCAAACCAGCTTGTTTAGCTGTCCTTTCATTGAATTCTTTACAGAAGCCCATTATGTTGACACCATGTGGTCCAAGTGCTGTACCTACTGGTGGAGCTGGTGTAGCCTTTCCTGCAGGTAACTGTATCTTTACCACTGCAGCAACTTTTTTAGCCATGTTTACACCTCCTAATTTATGTCATTTTATTGAATTTTTTGAATCTGGACAAAGTCAAATTCGACTGGAGTCTCTCTCCCAAACATCGAAATCAAAACTTTAGCCTTTTGTCTGTCAAGGTAAATCTCTTCAACAACACCGATGAAATTTTCAAGTGGTCCGGCAATAACTCTAACACTATCGCCTACTTTTATATCTACTGACGTCTGCGCTTCTTTAATGCCTAAACTTCTGACTTCCGCTTCAGTAAGTGGTACCGGTTTGGACCCAGGCCCAACAAAGCCAGTTACACCTCTGGTATTCCTAACAACATACCATGATTCGTCATTCATGACCATCTTCACAAGTACATATCCTGGAAATACCTTTCTATCAACAGACTTCTTTTTGCCGTCTTTAATTTCTACCACTTTTTCTGTCGGAACTACAATCTGATGTATTAAGTTTTGAAGGTTTCTATTTTCAACAGACTTTTCCAGATTCGCTTTAACTTTATTCTCATATCCGGAATAAGTATGGACTACATACCATTTAGCTGAGTTCGTTTCAGACATCTTTGATTTGGGGATTAACCCCATCCTCCTTTAACTTTTTATAATTAATTTCAGTAGATAGCTAAAGGCCGAGTCTGCAAGAAATATTAATAAAGTAAATGCTATTACAACGACTAGTACAACTTCAGTATATGCCAGTAAATCATTTCTTGTTGGCCATGTGACTTTTTTCATCTCGGCTTTAATTTCCCTAAAAAACTTCCCGGCTTTTCTCCTTTCATCGGCAGCCATCGAATCACATCCCTTTATAACATGTATTTTACCTTGTCTCTTTATGCAATGTATGTTTTCTGCAGAACCTACAGTATTTCATAAGCTCTATCCTATCAGGATCATTTTTCTTATTTTTCGTAGTGTTATAGTTCCTTTGCTTACATTCCGTGCAAGCTAATGTGATCTTAACCCGCAACAATTCCACCTCCCGGAATTTAAAACTACTTTTAAAACTTTATCATAAATATTAATTTATGTCAATCTAATTGTATAAACTCAAAAAAAGCCAGGTAAAATACCCAGCCCTTTTTATGACAGAATCTTGGAAACAACACCGGCTCCTACTGTGTGTCCGCCTTCCCTTATAGCAAATTTTAATCCTTCTTCCATTGCTATCGGTGTTATTAATTCTATTGTCATCGTTACATGGTCTCCGGGCATTACCATCTCTACGCCCTCTGGTAATTCTATTACTCCTGTTACGTCTGTTGTCCTGAAGTAGAACTGTGGTCTGTATCCATTGAAGAACGGTGTATGTCTTCCGCCTTCTTCCTTTGTTAACACGTATACTTGTCCTTCAAATTTCGTGTGCGGTTTTACTGACCCTGGTTTCGCCAGTACTTGCCCTCTCTCTACTTCATCTCTTGTTACTCCTCTTAACAGTACTCCTATGTTATCTCCTGCTTCTGCTTCGTCCAATGTCTTCCTGAACATCTCTACTCCTGTTACTACTGTCTTCTTGCTTTCGTCTGATAAGCCTATTATCTCTACTTCGTCTCCTACTTTTAATTTGCCTCTCTCTACTCTTCCTGTTGCTACTGTCCCTCTTCCTGTTATTGTGAATACATCTTCTACTGGCATCAGGAATGGCTTGTCTACGTCTCTTTCTGGTGTCGGTATATAACTGTCAACTACATCCATTAATTCCCATATCTTGCCGCACCACTGACAGTCTCTTTGTCCACATCCGCATTCCATTGCTTTTAATGCTGAACCTACTACTATCGGTGTGTCGTCTCCTGGGAATTCATATTCGTTTAATAGTTCTCTTACTTCCATCTCTACTAGTTCGATTAATTCTTCATCATCTACCATGTCTGCTTTGTTTAGGAATACTACAATGTATGGTACTCCTACCTGCCTTGCTAACAGGATGTGCTCTCTTGTCTGCGGCATTGGACCATCTGCTGCTGATACTACTAGTATCGCTCCGTCCATCTGCGCTGCTCCTGTTATCATGTTCTTTACGTAGTCTGCGTGCCCTGGACAGTCTACATGCGCATAGTGCCTTTTCTCTGTCTCGTATTCTACGTGCATTGTGTTTATTGTTATTCCTCTTGCTTTCTCTTCTGGTGCTTTGTCTATTTCATCATATGCTGTGGCTTGTGCCATCCCTTGCTTTGACAATACTATTGTTATTGCTGATGTTAACGTCGTTTTGCCATGGTCTACGTGCCCTATCGTTCCTATGTTTGCATGGGGTTTCTTTCTTTCAAATTTTTGCTTCGCCATTTCTTTTTTCCTCCTACTTTAATAAACTCATCCACGCGTTTCTATTGTTTTAAATATAAAAAAATAAAATTGGAGCCCATGACCGGGATTGAACCGGTGACCTCCGCCTTACCAAGGCGACGCTCTGCCGACTGAGCTACGTGGGCAATCATTATTTTGCATCGATTTTAAATTTTACTATAAAAGCTTTAAAATGTCAATAGTTAACTATTTCTCATCTCGAGATACCTTTCAAGCTTCCTCTTGACTCTCTGGAGGGCATTGTCTATTGACTTTACATGTCTTCTCAACTCAACAGCAATTTCTTGATATGATTTGCCGTCAAGATAAGATATAAGCACTTCCCACTCTAGATCGCTAAGCATTTCTCCAATCTTATTTTCGATGTTAACGTATTCCTCTCGGTTTATTATTAGCTCCTCAGGATCTGATATACACTCACTCGATACAACATCCATCAAAGTTCTATCAGACTCTTCTTCAAAGATAGGTTTGTTCAGAGAAACGTAAGAATTTAGAGGAATATGTTTCTGCCTTGTTGCAGTCTTAATAGCAGTTATCATCTGTCTTGTTATGCATAGTTCCGCAAACGCTTTAAATGAAGAAAGTTTATCACTTTTGAAATCGCGAATAGCCTTATACAGCCCAATCATACCTTCTTGCACTATATCTTCCTTGTCTGCACCGACCAAAAAGTAGGAACGTGCCTTTGCTTTGACAAAAGAATAGTACTTATCAATGATAAACTCTAATGCTGCTTGATTGCCCCTTTGGGCTTCTTCTACGATATCGCCTTCATCCATTGATGAAAACACATTGTATAAATCTATTTGTGCCCCCGATTTCACAAAAATCGCCTCCGCTTATAGGCCAAGTTCACATAATAATTATACTTTTATTGTACATTATAGTCAAGAACATTTTTTTTCATTCAGCCATTTTCCGCAGTTTTTTTATAACTTCTTCAGAAAGTCTTGATTCAATACTATCCTTTTTATCATCTTTTGTATATAATTTCTTCTTGTTTTCCAAATAATTATTCAATTCTTCGTATAATTCCCTAGCTGACATTCTTATGGCCCCTTGACCTAAAACAACTTGCTGTAAAATCCAGTCAGAAGTTACAACAACAACCTTATCATTTTTTATTATGTCTTTTATGATTCCTTCTATATAACTATCGGCAGATTCACCTTCCTTCGTATATACAACCTCAAGCCCGCTATAATATTCATGCTTTTGTTGGCTTCCTTTTACATACATTGCATCAAAAACCAATATTATGTTAAATCCTGTATACCCTCTAAAATTTAGAAGTATATCTATCAATTTCTGCCTGGCATCTTCAAGACTGCTTTTAGCTTCAAGCTTTAAATCTTGCCAATTGTTTATTATATTGTAACCATCAATCACCATATACATCAGATCACGCCTTACCCATCCTCTGTCTTATAACCTCATACATAAAAATAGAAGCCGCAACCGACGCATTTAAAGAATTTATATTCCCTCTCATAGGTATTTTCGCTATATAATCACAATTTTTTTGTGTAAGCTCAGACATTCCTTTTCCTTCACTACCTATTACAATTGCTACAGGCCCAGTATAATCAACATTTTGAAAATCGACGTCTGCATCTAAACTGCTTCCAACAATCCAAACACCTTGCTTTTTAAGATTATTTATAGCATTGTTTATATTAGAAACTTTAACTATTTTAATGTATTCGGTTGCGCCTGCTGACGTTTTTACTACCGTACTATTGACAACAGCGGATCTTCTCTTTGGTATAATGATACCATGAGCAGAAAAAGCTTCCGCAGTCCTTATTATGGCACCTAGATTATGTGTATCTGTGATTCCATCCAATAGCAAAATAAAAGGTTTTTCACCTCTTTTTTCCGCATATTCAAGTATGTCTTCAACTTCATAATACTTGTATAAAGAACATAAAGCTGCAATCCCTTGGTGATTGCCATAATTAGACAGTTTATCCAAAGTTCCATTATCTGTCGTAGAAACGATTATATTTTTATCCCTTGCTGCTTTTATAATCTTAGAGATATTACCCTTTGCATTTTTCGATACATATATTTTTTCAATTTCACGACCGCTATTAATAGCTTCCAAAACAGGATTTCTTCCGTATATTATATTTTCATTTTCCTTCATAATCTAACCCTCATTTATATTATATTTAATGCACAGTTAAGTATTTCATCTAGCCTATCGTATCTTCCTAAAAGATATAAATATCCTAATAGTGCCTCAAATGCAGTAGCCAGCCGGTATTCTTCAATACCGGCGTGCTTTGGAATAGTTGCACTTTTTACATTTCGTCCTCTCCTTATTATGTCCTTTTCTTCTTCGTCAAAAATATCATAAAGCTTTTTTAAAATTTCTGACTGAGATGATGCTTTAACATATTGTACACATTCTTTATGAATTTTATTTATAGGCCTATTTCCCTTAACAGCGATGTGCGTTCTTATGAATAAATCATAAACGCTATCGCCAATAAAAGCCATTATAAGTGGAGATAAGCTCATAACCTCTTGTTTCGAAAGTATTTTATTGTTTTTTATAATAAAGCTATCCATTAAATCCTCTTCCACCTTACTCCACTAGGAGTATCTTCTAATGCTATCCCTTGTTTTTTAAGCTCATCTCTTATTTTATCAGCTTCTGCCCAATTTTTCGCCTTTCTAGCTTCCTCTCGCTTTTCTATCAATTTCTTTATTTCATCATCAAGCAAATCACGCTTTTTATATGATATACCAAGTACAGAAGACAGTTTTAAAAATATATCTAATATATATTCTATCAATTCTTTAGGAGAATTTCCATCAATATTTGTATTAATATCCCTCACCATCTCAAAAAGAACCGAAATAGCATCGGCAGTATTAAAATCGTCGTCCATTGCTTCTTCGAACCTTCTTTTATATTCATCATATTTCTCTTTATATGCTTTTTCCTCATCACTTAACTCCCTGTCTAAAGCATCATCTAAAAGATGTCTAAGATTGTCAACTGTATTGCTTAACCTTAAAAATCCACTTTTTGACTGTTCTAGAAGGTCATGACTGAAATTTATTGGATTTCTGTAATGTGATGTCAACATGAAAAATCTCAATACTTCCGGATCATATTGGCTTGTTATATCCCTCACAGTAAAAAAGTTATTTTTTGATTTCGACATTTTTTCGTTATTGATATTTAGATATCCAATATGCATCCAGAATCTTGCAAATTCTGCATCATTAGCAGCTTCACTTTGTGCTATCTCATTTTCATGATGCGGAAATATCAAATCAGGACCTCCTGCATGTATGTCTAGTGTTTTCCCTAGATACTTTGTCGACATTGTAGAGCATTCAATGTGCCAGCCAGGCCTACCTTTTCCCCATGGACTATCCCAGTAAGGCTCCCCTTCTTTAGCAGCTTTCCAAAGAACAAAATCTGTTGGATTTTTTTTATCCTCATTTACTTCTATCCTCGCTCCTGCTTTTAGTTCATCGATATTTTTATGCGAAAGCTTACCATATTCTTTGAACTTCGTTGTGTCGTAATACACATCGCCATTTAATACGTAAGCAAATCCCTTATCTATCAATTTTTTTACAAAATTGATTATATCATCTATGTTTTCGGTAGCTCTTGGATGAACCGTAGCTCTTTTTATTCCAAGACTATCCGCATCTTTAAAATACTCCTCAATATATCTGTCAGCCAATTCCTTGACAGTCGTATTTTCTTCATGTGACCTTTTGATAAGTTTATCATCTATGTCAGTAAAGTTTTGTACATAGTTCACCTTATATCCTTTGTATTCAAGGTATCTTCTAACCGTATCAAAAACGATAAACGCTCTTGCGTTTCCTATGTGTATAAAGTTATACACAGTTGGACCACATACATACATGTTTACAATATTATCATTTAAAGGAACAAACTCTTCTTTTTTTCTCGTTAATGTATTATATATCTTCATCTCTATCATCCTCCATGTTATTCATATAAGACTCCAGTTTCTTTATCCTAGCTCTCAAACTTCTGATTTCGTCCTCTATAGGATCAGGTAACTTACCGTGCTCTAAGTCAATATTTAATTTTGAAGCTGACTTGACCTTTATATTATCTTTTTTCACGCAATGTCCTGGAACACCTACAACAGTACAATTAGGCGGAACGTCGTGCAGTACAACAGCACCTGCTCCTATTTTTGTATTATCGCCTATTTTGATAGGACCTAAAACTTTAGCACCACTTCCTATTACAACATTGTTTCCTATTGTAGGGTGCCTTTTTCCTTTATCTTTTCCAGTACCGCCCAGTGTAACACCCTGATACAGTGTTACATTATCACCTATCTCTGTAGTCTCCCCTATCACTACCCCCATGCCATGGTCTATGAAAAATCCCTTACCTATTTTTGCGCCAGGATGTATTTCAATTCCCGTGAAAAATCTGTTAAATTGCGATATAAGCCTTGATAATAACAATAGTTTCCTATTGTATAGATAGTGAGCAATTCTATGCATAATTATAGCATGAAATCCCGGATAGCATAAAACCACTTCCAAAACACTTTTGGCTGCAGGATCCCTTTCAAATACTACTTTTATATCCTCCTTCAATGTTTTAAACATTAAAATCAATCTCCCTTTGAAAAAAATTAAATAAATGGTAAAAAAATCCCCCATCATCCAGAGACGAGGGGGCTCGCGGTTCCACTCTGATTGAGTAAACTCCACTTGTATTTATAACGGATACCCGTACGCTTAATTGCGTATAGCTCATGGGTGCACTTCACACAATATATCCAGAAGCTGCTTTCAGCCCATGACAGCTCCTCTCTTTTGGAATCTACTATGCTACTCTCCCACTCATCACATTTACGATATTAATTTCATCGCTTTATCAATCCTGTATAATATCTTTTGTTTACCTAAAAGAGGAATTATCATTACAAGTTCTGGTCCATGATCCTGTCCTGTTATAGCAAATCTTATAGGCATGAAAAATGCCTTGCCTTTAACCCCTATCTTCTTCTGCAACATCTTAAGCAATGTTTTAACAGACTCTTCACTGATATCTTCCATATTTTCGATCTCTTCTTTGAAGCTCTTCAAAACTTTCATTGCATCGCCACATAATATATCGTCTTTTAGATTATCGTCATATTCAATATCATCATCAAAAAACATTTTCGCTTTGTCTTTTAATTCTGCAACATAATGTAGACCGTCTTTGAAAAGAGACACTACCTTTTTTAACCATTCATAAGTCTTATCATCAACATCTTTGATATAACCTGCTTCTTTAAAATATGGTATTGCTAGGTCTACTATTCTATCTACAGAACTCATTTGAATATAATGCTGATTCATCCAGTTTAACTTTTCAATGTCAAACACAGGATTTGCACTGTGAATTTTATTGAAATTAAACTTTTTGATTATTTCATCTTTTGACATCAATTCGACATTATCCTCAGGCGACCAGCTTAAAAGCGATAAAAAGTTAAACATGGCCTCAGGAAGATAACCCATCTCTCTATACTGTCCAATGTAAGTATTGCCATGCCTCTTTGACAGCTTAGTCCTATCTGGCCCTAAGATGAGTGGCGCATGCGCGAATACGGGCGGTTTAAAACCTAATGCTTCATATATAAGCAGCTGCTTCGGTGTATTGTAAATGTGGTCTTCCCCTCTTATAACGTGCGAGATCTTCATAAGAGTATCATCAATTACAACTGCAAAATTGTAAGTGGGCATGCCATCAGATTTAACTATTATCATATCTCCACCCAGTGTATCTGATTTAATCTCTATTCTCCCTTTTATCATATCATCAAACGCTATTATAACATCATCAGGTATAATAAACCTGATTGATGGTTTTCTGCCTTGTCTTAAGTATTCCTCTTCCTGTTCTTTAGTCAAATGTCTACATCTTCCCGAATACCTCGGTATGTCGCCTCTTTTAACAGACTCTTCCCTATCTTTATCCAGTTCTTCAGGTGTACAGTAACATCTGTACGCCTTACCTTCTTTTATAAGTTGTTCTGCATATTGTCTATAAATATGAAGCCTTTCGCTTTGTCTGTAAGGTCCATAATCACCAGGTTTATCAGGCCCTTCGTCCCACTCAATGCCAAGCCAATTTAACTCTTTAAAGATGAGCTTTTCAAAATCTTTTGACGACCTAGTCAAATCCGTATCTTCTATCCTTAATATCAGCTTAGCACCTTCGCTTCTTGAAAATAGATAATTAAACAAAGCCGTACGTATATTACCAATATGAATCGCACCTGTAGGACTTGGTGCAAATCTAACTCTTTTCTCCATATAGCCATCTCCATCTTTTGTATTCATCATATACATTATACAAATTTTATGTCATTCTTACAATACATCATTACTAAAATTGTTTGCAAAGGGGTAGCATGCGCTACCCCAAGCAAATCATTTAACAGTCATATGATTTACTTTGACAGACGGAATACTTGTAAGTTCCTTTGAAAATTCATTTATATAGTTTTCATCCCCTCGTACATTCAATGTTATAAGCCCGTTATCATCGCTGTCATCATGTATTCCGAATCTCGCCAATATATTTTGACCGTGTTTAGTCAACACCTCTTGAACTTTAGGTGCAAAATCTGACCTTTTATCAACGGAAATGCCCATTATGTAAATCGACATGCAACCACTCCTTTCTACTTTATTTTTTTATTAATCGCAAAATATTATGCGAATAAAAAAGGAGCATTTAGCTCCTATATACTATTAATAATCAGTTCTTTAACCTTATTTACCACTTCATCATAATTTAATTCAATTGAATTTTCATCTCTTCTAAGTTTTAACTCAACAATGTTGTCGGAAGCCTTTTTACCTACTGTTATCCTTATAGGTATTCCCAATAGATCAGCATCATTAAACTTAACTCCTGCCCTTAAATCCCTATCATCTATCAGCGTCTCAATGCCAGCCTTGCTTAATTCATCGTATATTTTTTCTGCCAAATTCCTTTGTGCATCGTTAGAGACATTGACTGGCACAACAATGGCATGATATGGAGCTATAGACATAGGCCAAATAATACCTTTATCATCGTGATTTTGTTCTATTGCGGCAGCAGCAATCCTATTTAACCCAATGCCATAACATCCCATTATCATAGGCTTTTCATTTCCATTCTCATCAATGTAATTTGCACCAAGTGCATCAGAGTATTTTGTCCCTAACTTAAATATGTGTCCTACTTCAATACCCCTCTCAAGTTTTAAAGGATTCCCGCATCTAGGACATTTATCACCATCTACGACTTTTCTAATGTCTGACACCACATCTGCCTTAAAGTCTCTCCCGTAATTGGTATTTTTCAGATGGTAATCTGTTTCATTTGCACCTACGATGATGTTTTTCATCATAGGCACCTCCGCATCAGCTATCAAAAGGACATCTCCTTTAAGCCCAATAGGGCCAGCAAATCCTACATTTGCGCCTGTCACACTCCTTACGGTTTCTTCATCTGCAAAATCTATATCATTTTCATTTACTTTAAGTAAATTTGCTAACTTCACAGTATTTACTTCTCTATCTCCTCTTAAAAGCACAGCTGCAACTTTATCTTTATACGTATATATTAATGTTTTAACAAATTTATCTGATTTTACGTCTAAATATGATACGAGCTCATCAATTGTCCTTACATCTGGCGTATAAATCTTTTCTAATGGCTTTATTTCCTCATCGCTTTTATGCTCTACAGTACATTCAGCTTTTTCCTCATTTGCAGCATATCCACAGCTATCGCAGTACGCTATTACAGCTTCACCTACGCTTGAAGTTACCATGAACTCTTTCGAGTCTTTTCCGCCCATCGCACCTGAGTCTGCTTCAACAACTGTGTACTTCAATCCGCATCTATCAAATATTCTGCAGTAAGCATCGTACATCTTGTCAAAAGAAGCATCAAGTCCATCCCAATCCACATCAAAGCTGTACGCATCCTTCATAATAAACTCACGAGATCTCATGACTCCAAACCTAGGACGTCTCTCATCCCTGTACTTCGTTTGTATCTGATATATAGTCAGCGGAAGCTGTCTATATGACTTCACTTCATTTCTCACAAGATCCGTAAATACTTCTTCATGTGTGGGTCCCAAACAAAACTCTCTATCATTTCTGTCTTTTAGCTTAAACATCTCAGGTCCAAACACATCCCATCTTCCAGATTCTTTTAAAAGTTCCGCAGGTATGATAGCAGGCATAAGTACTTCCTGTGCACCTGCTCTATCCATTTCTTCTCTTACTATTTCTTCAATCTTCTTAAGTACTCTTTTTCCAAGAGGAAGATAGATATATACGCCTGATGCAAGCTTTCTCATCATAGCAGCTTTTAACATAAGTGTATGACTTGGTATCTCCGCTTCTGCCGGAACTTCTCTTAATGTTGGTATAAGTAATTGTGATAGTCTCATCGTTTACCTCCTAATATTTATCATGTTTGTATTTTGTTTAATTTAATTTTAACTGTCAATACATTTTTCAATAAGGCTTACAATTGCATAAGCCGATATTCCTTCTTTTCTTCCTGTAAATCCAAGCCCTTCTTCAGTCTTGGCTTTAATGTTAACTCTGTCAATTCCTATATTTAACACTTTCGACAAGTTTCTCGCTATGGCATCTTTATATGGAGATATCTTAGGCTCTTGAGCTACAACAATACAATCTATATTATTTATAGAAAATTTGCCTTTAATCAAGTCCATAGTCTTTTTAAGAAGAACAGTGCTATCTATATCCTTATAAATCCACTCTGAATCAGGAAAATGCGTTCCTATATCTCCAAGTCCTGCAGCACCAAGAATTCCGTCAATCACCGCATGTATTAGCACATCCGCATCAGAATGACCCAGTAGCCCTTTCACATATGGAATTTGAACACCACCTAATATTAATTTCCTTCCTGCCTCCAGTTTGTGCACATCGTATCCAATTCCAACCCTCATAGCAACACTCCTTTATCTTTTAATATCAAAATTGCCATTTTTATCAACAAAAAGATCTATTCTACTATTTCTATACCTGCCAGAAGGCTTAAGTGTTTTAACAGCAAAACCTTTATTTGTATGAATCATTATTGACCTTATTGAAAAGTCTGGCGATGAAAAATGATATTCTCCTTCTTCGTTAAAAGACATATACCAATTCACCTTTCCAAAAATGTTGTATTTTTTTAACTTCTGACCTCTGTCCAATACAATCACTTTGCTATCAGTCAAAATGTTTACAAAAGATGTTATTTTTTCAAACAGGCTAACTTTAGGCGCCTCTTCTACGCCAAATATTTCTTTAAGATCCGGTATTGACGCATTTAATATGCCTCCATGTCCTGCATCCAGAACATGCTGGTTTCCATTTACACCCAAAGCACTTTTAATTAATACAGTTCCATCTCCTTTGTCATCTCTTACAACGCCTACAGCCCGCCCATCCGGCCATACAATATCGTCATCGCTTTCTGTCACTTGAATAAATTTATTTGTGTATATTCCATTGCCTGAAAATACATATATCTCATTCGCTCTTTCATACAATCTATCAATAGAATAATTTAATTCATTTAAAAAATCATTCTGCTCCTTCATATAAAGTATATTTTTAAATAATATTTTATTGTTTTTAATTGGATATTTAAAAACATAGTTTCCATACTCATGAGTTGGTAAGAGGCATTTTATGGATGGAATGTATTTTCTAATTATCATAAGCTCATCTTTTTCACCTTTTATTTTGCCTATTGCCCATATAAAACCTCTTAAAAGTATATTTAAAAAATCTTCGTCATTATCAGGTGGGACTGCTCCACCTTCCCATGCATAATATGCATTAGCAGCACCATAATGAGGCGATGACAAAAATATGATTTTGTCTACATCATTTCTGTAAAAATCTCCTTGAACATAACTTCGCAATAATAAACCACCCATGCTGTGGCATGCAACATCAACTTTATCACAATTGTTTTTTATTTTTGCCTCATTAATCTTGGACATAAGCGTATTTACACATTCAGGTATATCTTTCCACCACTCATAATAACATATAAACAGGTTTTTCCCTTCTGTATATCCTAACGTTTTAAGATTGTTAATAAACGAATCGTATATATAACCTGCAGGTCCAAATCCCCATGCTTTCCCAACAAGTGTGGGAACATATATTGAACCAAAAATTCCGTGTACAAATACAAGAGGCCTTCTCATTATAATCACCTCATATAATCTCAACTACAATACTCCTATAATAATTATATGAGTTTTAAAGCATAATGTTATTGATATATTATATGGTCTTCAAGAAAGCCTCTGATATTATTAGATCTTCTGGTGTAGTTATCTTGATATTCCTGTAACTCCCTTCCACAAGCTTGACTTTGTATCCAAGCCTTTCAACAAGAACGGTATCATCAGTACCTAAAAATCCATCTTCTATTGCCTTTAAATGTGCTTTGTATATAAGTTTGTAGTCAAAAATCTGAGGCGTCTGAATTGCCATAAGGCGGTTCCTGTCAGGCGTGTCAATGACAAAATTATCATTATCAACAACTTTTATTGTATCTTTTACAGGAACTGCAATGCCTACAGCACAGTAACTTTTAGCTTCTTCTATGCCTTTTTGCAATGTCACCCTGTCAATAAAGGGCCTAGCGCCATCATGTATCAATACTATATTGCACCGATTATCTACCGATTTTAGACCCATGAAGACAGATTCTTGTCTCTCAGACCCTCCCACAACTATATGCTTAACTTTTTTAAAATTATATTTATTAACTATTTCACTTTTGCAAAATTCCAAATCCGGTTCAGACACCACTAAAACAATCTCATCAATTTCATCAACATTTTCAAAAGCCTTTATAGTGTAATAGAGAACTGGTTTTCCATTCAAATTTAAAAAAACTTTATTTAATTTTGTTCCCATTCTTTTGCCTTTACCAGCAGCAACTATTATCACACTAATAAACATAATGCACCCTCTAAATAAAATATACTGGTAAAATTATATCACAATCAGTGTCTTTCCGCTATTAACAAAATAAAAAAGGCATTCTCTAATAGAGAAAATGCCTGATAAAACTACATAGCTTTTTCCTGGTCTGATTGCTTCGGTTTTGCAAATATCATTCTACCAGCAGCAGTCTGTAACACACTTGTAACCAATACATCTAAAGTATCGCCTATGTGCTTTTTTCCACCATCTACTACTATCATCGTACCGTCATCAAGATATGCTATCCCCTGCCCTGACTCTTTTCCATCCTTTATTACCTGTACAACCATTTCTTCTCCAGGTAGTACAACAGGTTTAACGGCATTTGACAGCTCATTTATATTAAGCACTGGAACACCTTGAAACTCCGCTACTTTATTGAGATTATAGTCATTTGTTATGACTTTTCCATTCATCATCTTGGCAAGCCTCAAAAGCTTGGTATCCACTTCAGATGCATCAACATCTTTATCTATGATCTGGACCTTCATATCAAGTTCTTTTTGTATTTTATTTAGGACATCAAGCCCTCTCCTTCCTCTGTTTCTCTTTAAGGAATCGGATGAGTCTGCTATGTGCCTTAATTCCTCAAGAACAAAATTGGGGATTATAAGGGGTCCTTCTACAAATCCCGTCTTACAAATATCAAATATTCTACCATCAATTATAACACTTGTATCAAGAATTTTAGGAATTTCATTTATTTCTACCTTTTGCGATTTTTGCTGACCCATCTTTTTTACTATCGCAAATAAATTCATAAATTCATCCTTTTTCTTCAATGATATACTTATTCCAAGATAACCAAAAAATACGCTAATAATAATAGGAATGACTTTACCAACAATCGGTAGCTGATAAATTGGAGCACTTATAAGATTTGCCAGAATTAAGCCAACGATTAGCCCAAAAGCTCCTATTAAAATATCGTATATAGGTGATTTCTGAAGTGCCATTTCAAGCCATGTTTCAAAATCTTTTCCCCATTTAATAAGTTTAGGAGAAAGAATGAAAAATATAATTCCACCTATAACAGCACCAACAGTGTATATTACAACTGATGTAATGCCTGTTAATCTCAAATTTATTAGCTTTTGAAGATTTAAAACCGCAATCGATAAATAAATTGCTTCAAATCCAAGTCCAAAACCTACTAGCGAAATAATCCCTCTTACTATTTTATAAAGCATATATTCACCTCCACTTCTATTATTATCAAATATGTCATTAAATATAAGTCAATGGGGAAATTTTATAAAAAAATACATAGCAAATTTTACATGTATAGCGCTTCTTCAATAAAAGTATACTACTAATAGATAAACATTGTCAATTTACAAAAAATTTCATCATGTTATAAATGTTATTTCGTGTAAATATTGACAACACAACATTTACAAGTATATAATTAATCTAAGATTTTAAAAAACGGGAGTGGGCATAACCATGAAGGATATAATAGTCGATGATCTACAAAATACAGTAGAAGAATTCCTAATTCGTCACAAGAGCATTCTCGATATTTTAACAAAAATTCAAGAAAGCAGTGCCAGAGTCAACAGGGCGGTAGCAAAATCAGTAACAGAGTGTGGATGTTTAAAAATTAATGCTCAAAAGCAAGAAATACCTGAAGATGCAACTATCGAAGATGCACATAAGTATATTAAAACACACGTTGATGGAGAACTGTGTGATAACTGCAGAGAAGTCTTAGAAACAGAAATCGGTAACAACATATTTTATACAATTGCGCTTTGTAATACACTTGGTTTAAATTTCTACGATATTCTGCTTAAAAAAGATAAAGAGCTAAATACGCTGGGAGTTTTTAATATGCTGTAATTTTAGTGGGTAAAACCCACTTTTTTAATTTTTAAAGATGTCCATCAATTCAATAATGTTTTTAATTCTTATTACATTTATCCCTTCGGTTTTCTCCATTTTCATGTATGGAACGAATATCGTTTTGAATCCCATCTTTTTTGCCTCACTGATTCTTCTTTCTAAATTGCTTACTGCTCTAACCTCGCCTGTTAAACCTACTTCACCGGAAAAGCAGATATCATTAGAAATTGGCACATTTAAATAGCCTGACATTACTGCTGATACAATTCCTAAATCTGCTGCAGGTTCCTGAACCTTTAATCCTCCTGCAATATTTAAATATACATCTGATTGCGAAAGATTGATTCCACACTTTTTCTCTACAACAGCCAGCAGAAGGACAAATTTGTTGTAATCTATCCCTGTAGACATTCTTCTGGGCAATCCGAAATTAGTGTGGCATATAAGCGATTGAACTTCTAGAAGAATCGGCCTTGTACCTTCCATTGAGCTTATCACAGCTAAACCTGGCGCATTTAAATCTCTGTTAGAAAGAAGCACCTCAGATGGGTTTTTCACTTCTTTTAGGCCTTGAGACTCCATTTCGAATACACCTATTTCATTTGTAGAGCCAAATCTATTCTTATATGCTCTCAATATTCTAAACGATTGTGTTCTATCACCTTCAAAGTACAATACGGTATCTACCATATGCTCTAATACTCTTGGACCTGCTATAGAACCTTCTTTTGTAACATGTCCTATTATGAATGTGGTTATTCCATTTTGCTTTGCAAGCCTCATAAGGTGCTGAGTAACTTGCCTTACCTGAGATACGCTTCCTGGTATAGTTGTGCTTTCTTCCGCATACATAGTTTGTATAGAATCAATTATCATAAAACCCGGTGATATTTTTTCTATATGCTTTTCAACATTATTTATGTTTGTCTCAGCCAAAAAATATATATCCTGTTTTCCTCCTATAATTCTGTCAGCTCTTAGCTTTATCTGCCTTGATGATTCCTCACCCGACACATAAAGAACTTTTGTGAAGTTAGACATAATATCCGAAACCTGTAAAAGCATTGTGGACTTACCAATCCCAGGTTCACCACCTATTAAGACTAATGAACCCTGCACTATACCGCCACCCAGCACCCTGTCAAATTCGCCAATACCTGTCTTTATGCGGTCTTCATCTTTTGCTTCTACATCTTTCAAAAGCTCCACTTTTGATGTTAATAACCCCTGCTGCGACTTTTTATCATCTTCTTTCTCAACCTCTTCTACAAACGAATTCCATTCATCGCAGTTAGGGCATCTGCCCATCCATTTTGCACTTTCAAACCCACATTGCTGACATACAAACTTAGTCTTTTCCTTCTTCACTTTGCCACCGACTTTCCAATTTAATCTATATTTATTATAACATAGAAAGCAATAAAAATAGGGCACCCTCGCTGACGAGGGCATCCCCAAAATCAATTTACACTTTAGTAAAATCAAATTTTCCGTCTTTCAGCTTCACTAAAATTTTATCACCGGATTTTACTTCACCTTTCAACATCAATTCTGAAAGCTCACTTTCAACAACTTTTTGTATAGCCCTTCTTAAAGGTCTTGCACCATACGTTACATCATAGCCTTCTTTTAAAAGCTCCTCTTTAGCATCATCTGTAAATTCAAGGCTAATATTATTGTCCTTCAGTCTCTTATTTAAATCAGCTATCATCAAATCAGTAATTTTTCTTATGTCGTCCTGTGTCAATTGACGGAATACGATAATATCATCTATCCTGTTTAGAAACTCAGGCCTAAATGACTTTTTGAGCTCATCTAAGATGTTTTCTTTCATCTTTTCGTATGATGCCTTATTTTCTTCGCCTTCAGGCATAAATCCTAAAGTTGTCTGCTTCTTTATAAGCTGTGCACCAACATTAGAAGTCATTATTATAAGCGTATTCTTAAAGTCTACTGTCCTGCCTTTTGAATCCGTTAGCCTTCCATCGTCTAAAATCTGCAGAAGTATATTGAAGACATCAGGATGCGCCTTTTCAATCTCATCAAAGAGAATCACAGAATATGGTTTCCTTCTTATTTTCTCTGTAAGTTCTCCGCCTTCTTCATATCCTACATATCCAGGAGGTGAGCCAATAAGCCTTGAAACAGAGAATTTTTCCATATATTCTGACATATCTATTCTAACTATTGCTGACTCATCGCCAAACATGGCTTCGGCTAATGCTTTGCTAAGCTCTGTCTTGCCAACACCAGTTGGTCCCAAGAATATGAACGATCCGATAGGTCTTCTAGGATCTTTTAATCCAACTCTTGCCCTCCTTATTGCTCTTGCTACAGCGTCAACTGCTTCATCCTGTCCTATTACACGTTTGTGTAGGATCTCCTCTAAATGCAGAAGCCTCTCTGACTCTTCTTGAGCCAATTTTTGTGTTGGAATTCCAGTCCACAGTGATACAATCTGAGAAATCTCCTCAGCACCGACGCTTTTATCTTTTACCAATGAATTCTGCTGCCACTTTGATTTTAAATTCTCCAACTGTTCTTTTATCTTTTGCTCTTCATCCCTTATTTTAGCAGCCTTTTCGTACTCTTGCGTTCTAATTGCCTCTTCTTTATCCTTATTCAACATATTTAATTTTTCTTCTAACTCTTTTATCTCTGGTGGAGCTGTAACTGTTTTTAATCTTACCCTTGATGCAGCTTCATCTATAAGATCTATAGCCTTGTCAGGCAGATATCTATCTGTTATATACCTGTGTGAAAGTTTTGCAGCAGCCTCAATAGCTTCATCCGTAATTTTTACTCTGTGGTGTGCCTCATATTTATCTCTAAGCCCTTTTAATATTTCAATCGTTTCTTCTACAGACGGCTCTTCAACCATTATAGGTTGAAATCTTCTTTCGAGCGCTGGGTCTTTCTCAATGTATTTCCGATACTCATCTATAGTCGTCGCACCTATTACTTGTATTTCTCCTCTTGCAAGGGCAGGTTTTAAAATATTGGATGCATCTATTGCGCCCTCAGCAGCACCAGCTCCTATTATTGTGTGTAACTCATCTATGAACAGTATGACATTTCCTGCCTTTATGACTTCATTTAAAACATTTTTTAGCCTATCCTCAAATTCTCCTCTATATTTTGTGCCTGCAACCATTGAAGCCATATCCAAAGTTACAACACGTTTACCTTTAAGGATTTCTGGTATTGTACCGCTTTCAATTGCTTCCGCCAATCCTTCAGCAATTGCTGTTTTTCCAACTCCAGGCTCTCCTATAAGACATGGGTTATTTTTAGTTCTTCTGCTTAATATCTGTATTACTCTTTCTATTTCTTTTTCACGCCCTATAACTGGATCCAACTTCCCTTCTCTAGCGAGATCCGTTAGATCCCTTCCAAACTGGTTTAAATTAGGTGTATTAGTATTTTTAGCCCTTTGTGCCTTATTTGCGGCACCAGAAGGTTCTTCACTGACCATCTTTACTATCTCTTCTCTAACTCTGTTAAAATCCACACCTAACTCCATCAATATCCTTACTGCTACACCTTCGCCTTCTCTTATTAACCCTAATAAAATGTGCTCTGTACCAATATAATTCGTATTAAATCTCCTGGCCTCAGCAAAACTAAGCTCTAAAACCCTCTTTGCTCTAGGAGTATATCCCACAACATCTCCTGGTACATTGCCCATTCCAATCAAAGTCTCTACCTTTGCCCTTATATCATCATACGTTACACCGAGATTTTTAAGAACTCTCGATGCTATTCCATCTTCTTCTTTAATAAGACCTAAAAGAATGTGCTCTGTTCCCACATAATTGTGATAGAGAGAACGTGCCTCCTCTTGTGCCTGATAAAGCACTTTCTGTGCCTTCTCTGAAAATCTTCCAAACATTGCCATTACAATGCACCTCCTGTTATATTAACTTCTGATTAATTTTGATACATATTCAGCTCTCTTTACATCTCTCTCATATGGTTCCAACTGCTTCCCTATTATTTTTTGTAAATTTCCTGGCTGAATATGTGTTGTTATTTCATCTATTTTTTGAATGTCTATGTTTATAATGTTTAAAACAGCACCTAACCTTACATCTGAAATAAGCCTCATAAATTCCTGCGTCGACATGACTTTTGCATTTGTCAGAAGTCCATACGCTCTTCCTATCCTGTCTTCAATTTGTACTTTTCTTCTCTTATACAGATCTTCTCTAGCTTTTCTTTCATTGTTTATAATCTGTTTTACAATTCCTTCCAAATTTTCAATTATCTCAATTTCACTCTGACCTAAAGTAACCTGATTAGATATCTGATAAATATCACCTAATGACTGAGTGCCCTCTCCGTACATTCCTCTTACAGCTATGCCGATTTTCGACACAGAGTTAAGTATATTTCCTATTTGGCCTGTTATTGTAAGAGCCGGAAGGTGCACCATTACAGATGCTCTTATACCAGTTCCAACATTCGTAGGGCATGCTGTAAGATAACCTAATTTTTCATTAAAAGCATAACTTAAGTTTTCTTCTATCAAATCATCTATCTTATCAGCCAGATCCCAAGCTTCTTTCAAATTAAGACCGTTAAAAATCGTCTGTATCCTCAGATGGTCTTCCTCATTAATCATTATACTGATAGTACCATCATTTTTAATAAGGGCACTGCCATTTTTTGTATTCTGAGCAAGATCGGGACTTATCAAGTGTCTTTCGACAAGAGACTGCCTCTCTAAAGGAGTTATTTTTTTCATGTCGTATTCAGAAAACTGTGTTGAAAGGATTGTCTTGCTGTCAAATATGGCCTTTTTCACCAATTCCTTCACTTTGTCTGCTTCACTCTCCGTCATAACGGACGGAAAAGGAATGTCACTTAAATTCCTAGCAAGTCTGATTCTGCTGGATATCACAACATCATTATCGTGATCAAACATTTCTGCCACCTACTTTCCGTACTTTTTCTCAAGTTCTCTGATTTTATCCCTTAATTTGGCTGCCTCTTCAAAGGCTTCCTCTTTTACTGCTTTTTCAAGCTTTGCTTTCAACTCCTCTATTTCCCTCTTTGCCCTTAAAACGCCACCTGTTTTTCTTGGAATCTTCCCTCTATGTCCAATACTTCCATGAATTCTCCTTATAAGTGGATTCAATTCATCTGCAAATGAATCATAGCATCTGCTGCATCCAAGCCTTCCTGTTTCCCTAAATCTATCATATGTCATACCGCAATTATCACACTTAAGCTGTTCTTCCACGTAAGTACTTCCTGTATTAGGCAGAAAATTCATAAGTCCAGCCAGCAAGTCCTGCACAGAAAATGGTGCAAAATTTACAAATGGAGAGAAAGTTTCGCTGTTTAATAAACCCTCTTCCTGGGCACATTGTTCACATAGATTCATCTCCGTCTTTACACCATTAATTATTTGCGTATAATGAACTGTAGCTGGTCTTTCTTTACATTTATCACACAACATTTTAACCACTCCTTTCAATTATTTGAAAGCTCAGCAAGCATAACTTTTAAAAGTATTGCTCGCAATATTGGCTTTTCATATTGTGATACAGGCAGTATCTTTTCATTCAATACAGATTTCATCAATGCTGCCTCCCTTTCAGTTATCAAATTATGTTCCAATAAAGCATCAATATAAAGCCTGCTTTTGCTTTCCGTAATGTTGTCACCTATATCTGAAATAAGTTTTGATACCCAATCCTTTGAAACTGGCTTTTTAATTATTTTTATATATCCTCCACCACCACGTCTACTTTCAATGATGTATCCATTAGATAGATTAAACCTTGTTTCTAATACGTAATTTATTTGTGATGGTGCGCAGTTAAAGATGTTAGCAAGTTCATTCCTTTTAATTTCTACATATTCTTCATCAGCTTCTTCAATCAAGCTTTTTATAAAATCTTCAATCAAATCGCTTAACCTTGCCATCCCATCACCACTTTTCTTACTTTGACTTTCTTTGACTTTCACTTACTATTTTATTCCTTTTTTATGATACGTCAACAGTAATTTTAAGCTATTTTACCATAATTATCTTGATTAAACGCTGTTTAATTTATATTAACTTTTATTTATTTATTTTTCCTCGTCACTGCTTTTATTTTCACCTATACACGTATCATAATTACAGTAAAAATCATTATAAATATCTATATATTCATCGTTTTTTTCAGTCATCTTTAATTTCGAATATATTCTAAATATTTTATTAATATCAGTATTCATATTAAAATATTCATAATCATGATAATTGTATGTCTTAGAAAGTCTGCTATTTAAATACATAAAAAACCTCCTTTAATAGATTTTATACTATATTTTTAGCAAAGGAGGCTAATTCATACTATAAAATTTTATTTAATTTTTTCTCTAATTCAACTAAATCTACATTTAAATTAGCAACTTTAGTGTCCATCGCTGCCTTAGCGACATTTGCGGCTACCGTCTTAGCTACTCTTTTGTCAAATGCCTTTGGTATTATATAATCTTCTTTTAATTCTTCATCAGAGACCAAGCTTGCAATAGCATATGCAGCTTGAATCTTCATTTCCTCATTGATTTCCGTTGCCCTTACTTCAAGTGCACCTCTAAATATACCAGGAAAAGCCAGAACATTATTTATCTGGTTAGGAAAATCAGACCTTCCTGTTCCAATCACTCTTGCACCACCTTCTTTAGCCACATCCGGATATATCTCGGGTACCGGATTTGCCAGTGCAAATACAATTGCATCGCTATTCATTGCCTTTACCATGTCTTTTGTTACAATGTTAGGAGCGGATACTCCTATAAATACATCAGCACCAATAAGAGCATCTTTCAATGTACCTTTTAATTTATCCTTATTCGTAATTTTAGCTATTGATATTTTTGATGAGTCCGTATCTTGTCTTTCTTCGTATATGATGCCTTTTCTGTCACACAAAATGACATCGCCGATTCCAGCACTTATAAGCAGTTTTGCAATAGCTATCCCTGCCGCACCCGCACCGTTTATCACCGCTTTTATACTTTTAAGATTTTTGTTTACAATCTTTAAGGCATTAATTAATCCGGCAAATACAACTACAGCCGTCCCGTGCTGGTCATCATGAAATACAGGAATTTTAAGAGCTTTTTTTAACCTTTCCTCGATTTCAAAACACCTAGGTGCCGATATATCTTCAAGATTTATTCCACCAAAAGTTGGCGATATGTTTATAACCGTTTCAACGATTTTATCCACATCTTTTGTCCCAATGCATATTGGAAATGCATCAATTCCGCCAAATTCTTTGAATAAGACAGCTTTTCCTTCCATGACAGGCATTCCTGCCATTGCCCCTATATCCCCCAATCCTAATACAGCAGAACCGTCTGTAACAACTGCTACAAAATTTCCTTTGTTTGTGTAGTCGTATATCATGTCAGGGTTTTTATGTATCTCTTTACACGGCTCGGCAACACCAGGCGTATACGCCAGCGACAAATCTTTTGAATCATTGACTGGCACTTTACTTAAAATGCTTATCTTCCCTTGGTTATCCTTATGTAATTTCAGCGCTTCTTCTCTTAAATCCATTATTACCCTCCTTAAAGTATACAGTATATTAAGAATATTATATATCATAATCATCCTAATATCTATCACTTTAGACTGGTAAATAGATAAAATATACTGTAAATACTCCAAAATTCGCAATTTAATGTCTTGTTTTTTTATGTATTTTCTGCTTAAATATATCAATCGTTAAAAATAGGGCTTAAAGCTACATACTTTAAGCCCTATACATTTACACCTGAACTTTTTTTCTCGCTTCTATTACTTTTTCAGCAACAACAGATGGAGCCTCCTCATAACGAGCGAAGGACATCTTGAATTCTCCTCTTGCATGCGTTAATGACCTCAAATCGGTAGCATACTTAGCCATTTCAGCCTGAGGCACTTCCGCTGTCACTACTTCCATCTCTCCTTCAGACTCCATTCCCAGTATACGGCCTCTTCTTTTATTTAAATCTCCAATGACATCTCCCATATACTCCTCAGGAACTGTTACCTCAACATGCATTATGGGCTCCAGCAAGACTGGATTTGCCTCCTCCATTCCTTTTTTAAACGCTATGGATGCAGCCACCTTAAACGCCATCTCAGATGAATCTACTGGATGATAAGAGCCATCCAAAAGAGTAGCCTTTATATTTACAACGGGATACCTAGCCAGTACACCTTCTTTTATACATTCTCTAAGCCCTTTTTCAACTGCAGGAATATACTGCTTTGGAACAGCACCACCGAATATCTTATCTTCAAATTTAAATTCTCCCTCTTTGTAGGGTTCAAATTCTATCCAGACATGACCATACTGTCCATGCCCGCCAGTTTGTTTTTTATGCTTGCCTTCCACCTTCGATTTGCCCTTGATTGTTTCCCTATATGGTATTATGGGCTCTGTAAGAACACATTCTACGCCAAATTTGCTTTGCAATTTTTTAGATAGTACTTCTATATGCTGTTCACCCATGCCATAAACTATAACCTGTCCTGTTTCCACATTCTTCTCGACTTTAAATGTCTGATCTTCTTCCTGAAGCCTTTGCAATCCGCTGCTAATCTTATCTTCATCACCTTTCGCTTTTGGCTCGATCGCCAATGCTAAAGTTGGTTCAGGAAACGAAATCGGGCCAAACTCTACCTGATTTGCCGGATCGCATAGGGTATCACCTGTCATGGTAAATTGTAATTTTGCACATGCTCCAATATCGCCAGCAACAAGCTTTGAAACAGGCATCTGTTTCTTCCCTCTCAGTATATAAAGCTGACCAATTTTTTCATTTGCTTTCTTTGTGCCATTAAATACAGTTGAATCAGATGTAATAAAGCCAGATATGACTCTAAAGATTGACAGCTTTCCAACAAATGGATCTGCTATCGTCTTAAATACAAATGCTGAATACGGCTTATTTACATCAGATACAGCACCAAATTTATTGACCTCATCAGGTGATGGTAAAACATCTGTCATTATATTTAATAATACATCTATACCTATATTTTTTAAGCTTGAACCACAGATGACAGGAAAAATATCCCTGCTTTTTACTCCTTCCTTTAACCCATGAAGAAGTTCATCCTTTGAAAGTTCTTCTCCCGCAAAAAACTTTTCCAACAGTGCCTCATCATTCTCTGCAATATCCTCTATAAGTTCCTCCCTGAATTTTTGTGCATTTTCTTCCATATCTTTAGGCACATCAGCCTCTTCAATTCCTTTTTGATTGTAAACGTATGCTTTATTTGTGATAAGGTCTACATAACCAGTGAAACTGTGTTCACTTCCAATTGGCAGTGTCATCGGTACAACTTTGTTTCCAAATTTATCTCTTAACTGGTTTAATGTCTTATAATAATCAGCATTTTCTCTATCCATCTTATTTATAAATATTACTGTGGGGAGATTTTCCTCTTCTAGTATGTGAAACGATTTTTCAGTGCCAACTTCAACCCCTGATGCAGCACAAACAACTAATACAGCACTATCGGCAGCTTTTAAACCGCTTATAACTTCACCAAAAAAATCAAAATATCCTGGTGTGTCAAGAACATTTAACTTGTAATCTTTCCATTCAATCGGAATTACAGAAGTAGATATTGAAAATTGTCTCGAAATTTCCTCAGGATCATAATCAGATACTGTTGTTCCGTCTTCTACGCGCCCAATCCTATCTATGGCTTTTGCATTGTACAGTAATGCTTCTGTCAGCGTCGTCTTTCCAGCTCCACCGTGCGAAACCAATCCAACATTTCTTATTTGTTGCGTTTTATAATCTTTCATATATATCCCCCTATCTTATTGCTTTAATATTATAATTCTATACTTATCTTAAATTTCCTTTTTATATTTAAAAATTTTTTAAAAAAAACCTCTGGTATATTATTATATTACCAGAGGTTTTCAATCATTCACCAATTATATCGTATAAAATTTTTCTTGACGCATCTTCAATTTCGTCAGGTGTCGACATGTTCAAAACCATTTCTGTAAACTCTTTTGCTTTCTCGTAAGATACATTTCGTATTATGTTCTTTATATTTGGTATAGAGCTTGCGCTCATTGAAAATTCATCAAGACCCAGTCCCAAAAGAATAACTGTTGTAAGTGGATCACCAGCCATTTCACCGCACATAGCAGTAAATATTCCTTCTTTGTGGGATGCATCTATTACATTTTTAATAAGTCTGAGAATTGCAGGATTAAACGGCTTATAGTAGTCCTTTATTCTTTCATTCATTCTATCAACTGCAAGCGTATACTGGCACAGATCGTTTGTGCCTATACTAAAGAAGTCAACTTCTTTAGCTAATATATCAGCGGTCACGGCTGCAGACGGTATCTCAACCATTATGCCAACTTTTATATTTTTATCGTATTTTATGCCTTTTGTATCCAGTTCTTCTTTTACTTCATTCAAAATCGCATTTGCTTTTCTGACTTCAACAACAGAAGAAATCATAGGATACATAATTAAGATGTTTCCATACGCACTAGCCCTAAGCAAAGCCCTAAGCTGAGTCTTAAACATCTCCTTTTCATCAAGGCAAAGCCTTATAGCCCTATAGCCAAGAAATGGATTCATTTCATCTGGCATATTTAAATATGGTAACTTCTTATCGCCACCGATGTCCAAAGTCCTTATTGTAACAGGCTTTCCATTCATCTTCTCAGCTACATATTTATACGCTTCAAACTGTTCTTCTTCACTTGGAAAATCATTTCTGTTCATGTACAAAAATTCAGTTCTAAATAAGCCTATACCTTCCGCTCCATTTTTCAAAGCGCCCTCTACATCTTTAGGTGTACCGATATTTGCAACTAGCATAGATTGTTTTCCATCTGTTGTCACGGCAGGCAAATCTTTAAGTTCTTTTAACTTTTCAATTCTAATTTTGTATTTATTTAATTTATCTTCATATTCTTTAAGAATATCGTCGCTTGGATTTATTATCACTATGCCTTCGCTTCCATCGACAATAGCAATCTCACCGCCAGCTACATTCTGTGTGACATTTCCAGTACCAACTACTGCTGGTATCTCTAAAGAACGAGCCATAATCGCTGTATGTGATGTCCTGCCGCCAACATCCGTAGCAAACCCCAATACTTTATCTTTTTTCATAGTCGCAGTATCTGATGGCGTCAAATCTTTAGCAATTATTATCACATCTTCATCCAGCTCCGATAAATTCACATTTACTATACCCAGAAGATTATTTATTATCCTGCTTCCTACATCTCTTAAATCAACAGCTCGCTCTTTTAGGTACTTGTCATCTAAAGATTCCATCATGGAAGCATGCTGCTCTATTACTTGGTTTACCGCATTATCAGCTGTTATAAGCTCATTTTTGATCATATTTACGACAGCGTCAAAAAGCTCAGGGTCATTTGCTAGCATCAAATGTGCCTCAAAAATTTGAGCCTTATCTTTGCCAAACTCCCTTTCTGTCTTCTCTTTAATTTTCTCTATTTGTTCTTTTGTTAATTTAATTGCATTTTCAAATTTTGCAATCTCATCTTCTACCATGGATGCATCGATATTTCGGGTGTTAATTTCAGCAAATTTTTTTGTGTATAGAAATACTTTGCCCATTGCAATACCCGGTGATGCTGCAACACCTTTTAACATGTCTTTTCCTCCTCATCAAGCTTTAATAGATATTATAACATAATCATAATATAAATTTAAGTGTATTTGACATTATAGCCATTTAGTAGGCTAATATTAATTATTGCATGTCAAGTGCAAATAGTTAATTATTAAAAAAAATAGTTCATTCTTTACACAGTATTGTCACAAAACTATCAATTTCATCCCACCTTTACAATATAATATCATAAAAATTAAATTTATTCATCTTACTTAATTCTATTATACTATAAATCCATCATGTAATGTATAAATGCCGGTTTACACCGGCATTTATTATGAAGCTTTTTCCATATCATCAATATTTTCTTCATTGTGACTATATAATTCAAAAATAGATTTTTCTGCTTCGTAACACAGCGAAATAACTTCTTCCGTAAATGCATTTACAACCTTTGCTCTATATTCCCTACTAAATATAAATTTTAATATCTCCATTTTGAATTCCTCCTCAACTTATCATTTATCTATATTGTACCCACTCAAAATGAAGATATTATGAAGATTTTTATTTATATTTCATATACTGCAACTCTGTCTCTACCTTTTGTTTTGCAGCCAGCGTAAAGGGCCCTATCAGCATGGCTTATAAGCTTTTCAGCCGACTCCGCTTTATTAGGATAGTCAGCAACACCAGCACTTACAGTTATAGTGATATCACCCACATCAGTCTTTATTGGCTTCGATGATACCTCATATCTTATTCTTTCTGCTATTACACAAGCTTGTTCTGCTGTAAGATTCGGCAATATCACGGAAAATTCTTCACCACCATACCTTGCAACAATGTCATTGTTCCTTACGCAGCTTTTAATCCTAGATGCTATTTCACACAGCACAATATCACCGATCACATGACCATATGTGTCATTTATGTTCTTAAATTTATCCACATCTAACATTATAAGGCTAACCGGCATTTTATCCTCCGCCGACTTTGTTATGCTGTTGTGCAATATCTGATCGAAAAACCTCCTATTGTAAGTTTTCGTCAGGGGGTCAGTAATTGATTTTTTTCTTATTTCAAAATATCTTTTCGCATTCATAATTGCTATTGATGACTGTTCTGATAGCGCCTCCATTATCTTGAGAGATTCGCCGTCAAAAGCATTAACTTCATTTTGAAAGACTGAAAGGCAACCAATTATTTTATCTGTATTTTTAATAGGGACTACAATTGCAGAATCAAAATAATCAGATATATTTCTGTCAAAATAGTACTTATCTCGTTTTAAATTGTCTATTATGACAGACTTTCCTTCATATACAGCTTTTCCTATGAGCCCTTCGTTATTCATATACACATCTTTAAAAGCACTTTTGGCTTCATCAGAGCACTTTATCTTCTCATTAACCAAAAAGCCATTTTCATCCTTTAAGTAGATGGCAATACCTGAAACAGTCACAACCTTCTCCGTTTCATAGACAATTGCTTCCAAAGTTTTATCTAAGTCTAATTTTGAATTGATGATCTTAACCATCTCGTACAGAGCATTAAGCCTTTGATTTGCTTTGTAGAGGTCTCTAAACGCTTTGATAAAATAAGCTAATAAAATCAAAGGTATCACATGATAAAAAAATATATATGTTCCATATTTTAAATACACATTTGCAAAAAATATGGCAAAAGGTATCATTACAAAATAAGAAACCAGCTCTAATATAGAACTTTCAGTCCAATACTTTTTAAACAACATTTTCCCTTGAAATTTCAATGCATAATACAATATAAAATAATTTATGACAAAGCTAGCTAGGACATATATTATTATATATTTTAATTGATTTAAAGAAAATTGCCCAAATTTCCCACCCAAAAGCTCATAAATATGTCCCGCAGTTATATAGGTAATCGAAAACATTGCCCCATTTAAAAATCCATTTTTAATTTTTTTCCTGAAAAATATTGTTTCAATCATGATCGACAGAACAGCTAAAAGCGTAGATGATTCTGTCCCATATATCAAGAACGAAGCTATCGTAATCACAGGGCTTATAGACAGTTTAATATCTGTATACTTAATTCCTAAATTATCAAGTATAAGCATGATAACCAGCAATAGAGAAAATAATTTTATATCTATTCTTAAACCATATCTGATGCAGGAAAATATCAACAGTGAAAAACCCGCTGTAATTAAAAGTGAATCAAAGATTACTTCCCTTTTTTTTAACATTTTTAACCCCTCTTGACTTAATTAATGAGTTATTCGACACAAATTAAAAAAATCCTTCATTGTTAATAAACAAAATTTTATACACAAATGAAATTATATCATACATATCATTCATAATATGTCGTTTTTTGAGATGGTGCAAAAAAATCTCCCAAAATCGGGAGATTTTTTGATTATGATTTATTTTAACCGCATTTTGAATATCCACAGTTTTTGCAGACAACGCATCCACCTTCGTGCTCAATCTCACTGCCACATTCAGGGCAAAAATGATCTTCATGTGAATCATCTGTAAATGCCGCATAAAGTTCTTCTTCATCGTCATACTTGTCGCTGCTTCCGTTTATAGGCACATCAATAGGAGCGAAATTCTCATTTTCTTCAACTTTTAATTTCATCACTTTTTCTATTACCTTTGCTATCGCATCAGGACATGAAAGCACTTTAATTTCCTTATTGTTTGCCATCTGCCTTAATGTCGAATGACATCTTATGCCTTTTAATTGTTCTACAATAGATTTGGCATCTAATCCTGATCTCAACGCAATAGATATCAATCTGCTTGTAGCTTCTGACTGTGACGGACACCCACCTGCACGTCCTAAATTTGTAAATACCTCACATATCCCATTGTCATCGTAATTCACCGTTATATACAAATTTCCGCAGCCTATTCTCACCTTTTCAGTGATTCCTTTTGTAACTGGCGGCCTTGGCCTTGGCACGATTTGGTTCTTTTTGATGTCAGACTTTTTATCGCTCTTTGTTTCTTCCTTTTTATCCTTCTTTATACCCAGATTCAACACCTGAGAATCACGGCTTCCATCACGATAAATAGTGACACCTTTAAGCCCTAATCTATATGCAAGCTCATAGACTTCTCTTACATCATCAACTGTTGCATCATGTCTAAAATTAACTGTTTTTGATACCGCATTATCAACATGCTTTTGAAAAGCTGCTTGCATCCTTATATGCCAAACAGGGTCGATGTCATGAGCAGTCACAAATACTTTTTTTACATCATCAGGAATGCTATCAATTCCCTTTAAGGTTCCTTGTTCTGCTATCTTTTTCATCAATTCGTCTGAGTAAAAGCCTCTTTTTAAAGCAACCTCTTTAAAAATAGGGTTTACTTCCACCAGTTGAGTATTGTCCATTACATTTCTTGTCATAGCTATGGCAAATAAAGGCTCAATTCCACTGGACGTCCCTGCAATTATAGATATTGTGCCTGTAGGTGCTATCGTTGTAGTTGTCGCATTCCTGAGCTTAATGTTTTTATCCTTGTATATGCTTTTATCGAAGTACTTAAAAACGCCTCTCTTTTTTGCAAGTTCCATTGATGCCTTTTTAGACTCTTCATCGATGAACTTCATTAATTTATCGGCAAATTCTACAGCCTCTTCTGAATTGTACGGTATATTTAGCATAAGCAGCATATCAGCAAAGCCCATGACTCCTAAGCCTATTTTTCTGGTACCCTTAGTCATCTCGTCTATCTGTGGCAGTGGATATTTATTTGCATCTATGACATTATCAAGAAAATGTACAGCATTATGTACGGTATCTCTTAATTTGTCATAATCAACTTCATATTTGCCATTTTCCTCCTTTAGCATATTTTTAAGATTTATAGACCCTAAGTTACAGGATTCATATGGTAAAAGTGGTTGTTCACCACAATTATGTATAATTATACCATTAGCGTCAAATGAATTAATCCCAGGTACTTGTACATCATAAACATCTTCAAATCCGCTTTCTTTAATATCTAAAACTCTTGCTACAAACCGTTCTTGATGAGAACCCTTTTTATATGATGATAAAAGAGTATTTAATCTATGCATTTTTTTAAGATCTTGGAAGCCTATCCGTTTTGCATAAATTTCTATATTATCACCGCTAATACATAACTCATGTTGTGGCTTTATTTTATATTCTTTTAGACTTCCTTTTCCATCAGGCATTAGTTTCATAGAAGCTTTTCTTCTGTTAACGTATATCTTACTTACAATGCCTAAACGCAATAACATCCTTTGCACCGCTTTTAAAAGATCTAAATCGCTCTGCGCAAGTCGTATACTTGCACCTTTTTCTGGGCTACCTTGAACAGAAGCATCACAATCAAAAAGTCCCCTAATAAAACCTATGTAAGCACTTGACGACATTTTTTCTAATTCAGGAGTTACTGTTTTAAATCCATTGTGCATTCCCATTTTAAGCGCCAAGTCTCTTAATGATGCTAATTTTAGCCTGTATTCATTTCGCCCTTTTATTTCCATCCACCCTGTAAAATCTCTGCGATGCGGCAGTCTCATTGCGCAATCCAAAGCATATTGCATAACATTATCAACGCCACAATTGTTCACATCTCCTACAGCTTTTCCTTCTTTCCAAACGGAAAGTATTGCAGTATCTCTTTTAAGAACACCATCACCGACTAGTAGTCCTAATAGATATCCATCTCCTTCGTCAAGTTCCCCTGACCAACCAATTAAATTTCTGTTATTATTAAGAATAATTTTATCTCCAGGTTTTAGTTCTATCGCAGAAACCCATTCAGTTTTCATTTCATTTAAGCTACTATCTACGACTTTTAATATTTTGTGATCATCAGTTAATCTTATAGAGTACCCTTCAATCGTCTCAACTAAAACAATATGTTTATGCCCCGTTTTAAAGAAACCTTCATTTGTAGTTCTATAGAACCGGCCATTTATAACAGCTTCAAAAGGCTTACCAATTAAATCATTTACTTGCTTTGGCCCTTCTGTAGTCATTACCCACGTATCCCCTGTGACACACGGATTTGTTGACTCAATTTCACCTATTGCCGGTGTCGGATTTTTTTCGTTTATTCGGTCTAAAAATACAATTCCCGGCTCACCATTTTTCCAGGCCATCTCAACAATGAGCTCAAATACTTCTCTCGCATTAAGCTTATTAACAACCTTTTTCGTATGGGGATCTACAAGATCGTAGTCTTCGCCAGATTCAACGGCTTTCATAAAATCCTCTGTTATGCCGACGCTTATATTAAAATTAGTTATTTCATTGTTATCCTGCTTGCATTGAATAAATTCAAGAATATCAGGATGGTCTATCCTTAATATACCCATGTTGGCCCCACGGCGCGTACCACCCTGTTTCACGGCTTCCGTCGCAGAATTAAATACTTTCATAAAACTTACAGGGCCAGATGCAACACCGCCTGTAGACTTGACAGTAGCACCTTTAGGTCTAAGCCTTGAAAAACTAAAGCCTGTACCTCCTCCGCTCTTATGAATGATAGCAGCATACTTTACAGCATCAAATATCTCTTCCATAGAATCCCCAACTGGAAGCACGAAACACGCTGAAAGCTGCCCCAACGGCCTTCCTGCATTCATGAGAGTTGGAGAATTAGGCAAAAAATCTAGATTTGTCATCATATCATAAAATTTATTTTTAAGCTCTTCAATGTTTGCGTTGCTATCGTATTTTTTGTCAATCTCCGAAATAGACTTAGCAACTCTTTCAAAAAGTTCCTCAACAGTCTCAACAACACGTCCATTCTCGTCTTTAGCAAGGTATCTTCTCTCAAGAACCTTCTTAGAATTTTCCGTCAAATTCATCATAAATCTCTCCTTATATGTAGTTGCCTACAATATTTTGTATACCGATAAAGATAATTATACATCTTATTGTGTATTTTAACAAACTCCTCTATCCCGAATTTTATGCTTTTGCCTCTTGATACGCTTTGATTTTTCTTTTTATCTTGAATTTCTAAATCTTTATATCGTCATACACAAATTTAATTTAAAATGTCATAAAAAATTCCCGGAATTACCGGGACATTATTTCCAAAAGTTCATTTACAATGTCTTTATCATATTCTCCATTGACATAACCTCTTCTATAACTATTGTCGCCTTTTGCCACAAGTTCCTTTATGACTTTAGGCCTTTCTATCCATGTACCTACCACATTGAAAGAATCGTCCAGAAAAGCAAATGTTGGTATCTTTGCTTTTCCATCTTCATAAAATGGTTTCATCTCCTCCTCATGGCCTTCTCTTTTCAATATTTTAAAATCAATCTTTGCTACATCACATAGTTTTGCCATGATAGGCACGCTTACTTGACAGTCTGGGCACCAATTCTCTGCAAAAGCCAATACATAGCGAACTTTGTTTTTAAAATTAACTGCAGTTCCATCAAGGGCTATATTATCGTACCTGCTTTTCAATCTCTCTGTAATCTCATTATTCTCGCTTTTAACAAACTCACTAAAACTTACACCATTGTAAAATAGCTGCTTTAGATCCATAATACATCACCTTTCCCACAATTTATCTATTGAAAAGTGAACCTATAACCGTTTTTGCACTAGATAGCGTCATTCCTAGTAAACTACCGCTTCTTGTCATTATTTCGTCCAATGCCTCTACAACTCTGTCAAGCTGTTCTTTTGTAACGATTAAAGGCGGTTCAAACCTTATTACATTTGGATTATTCAAAGTATATGCCGTTATAATATGATGCTTATTTTGCAGTTCACCGGCAACTAATGATCCAAGGTACTCATTTGACAATCTCGATACGGCACCGCCAGATAATTTATCAATTATTCCGCCTTCTGGCTGGTTAAATTCAACACCTATCATGAGGCCCTTTCCTCTCACATCCTTGATGAGCTTGTGCTTTTCCTTCAACTCTTTTAATCTGCCTAAGAAATATTCGCCTTTTTCTTTTGCCGCTTCTGGAAGATTTTTGTCTAAAATGAGTTTTATGGCAGTTATGCCGGCCGCACATGCCAAAGTATTGCCGCCAAATGTTGACGTGTGTAAAAGACATCTGTCCATCGTGCCATAACCTTTCTTCCATACATCATCTTTGGCAATATAGGCGCCAATCGGCATCACACCGCCTCCAAGCGATTTTGCCAAGCACATGATATCAGGCACTACATTTTCATGTTCGCAAGCAAACATCTTGCCGGTTCTTCCAAATCCTGTCTGAACTTCATCAAATATGAGATATGCATCATACTTTGTTGTAAGCTCTCTAACTTCTTTTAAATATCCATCATGTGGCACGATAACGCCGCCTTCACCTTGTATAGGTTCTACTATAAACGCCGCTACATCCTTCCCTTTCAAGGCATCTTCCAGCGCATCAGCATCTCCGTATTCCACTTGTACAGTATCAGGAACAAGCGGTTTAAAATACTTTTGATATTTTTCACGCCCTGTAACAGACAGCGCACCTGCCGACTTCCCATGGAAAGAATTTTTACAGTACACTATTTTATGCTTTCCCGACGCAATTTTTGCAAGTTTTAAAGCTCCTTCAACTGCCTCAGCACCGCTGTTACAGAAAAAGCTCCTTTTCAAATCACCCGGGGTAACCAACGCTAAATCATATGCCAACGCACCAGGAAAATCGTTCACAGCAGCTTGAAGTATATTTGGTAGATCTTTCACCTTTTCTATCGCTTCATATATTTCATCAGGATTATGTCCAAGGTTTAATGCACCGTAGCCACCGAGAAAATCTAAGTACTCATTGCCATCGCTGTCCCAGACCGAGACACCTTTTGCCTTTACAAACAGTTTATCAAACTGCAGCATTGATAGCATTGAGACAAAATTAGAATTAACATACTCTTTATAGTTTTCCCTGACTTGATTTCTATTTAATTTAAGCGCATCATCACAGGTTATGTATTTAGAATTATCTTTCATAAAAAACATCCTTTCTTTAATTTAAACTAACTGTTATCAGTATAAATTTAATTTATTAATGAAAAATATAATTGAACACCAATAAATCATTTGGAGGTGTTTTTGATGTCAATCAGAAAGAGCCACTGGACCAACGTCAAGGGAAACCGAGTGGAATTCGCTGCTGACATCTATAAGTGGGAGACTAGGCATTTCAAGCGTGAAGCAAAATCGCAAAAAGTCCAATACAAATCACACAGCCATGGCACAAGCAAAGATATTAAAAGACCTATGCACGACAAAGTCACATGAGGGAGATACTTCTCCCTCTTATCATCTGCTGTGGTGGTGATGACAGCAATCATCACTGCATTCATGCTGGTCAACAAATTCTATATTGTCAAGCTGCTGTTTTACTCTATTTCTTATCTCCTTAATGTATTCTCTCCTTAACTTTAACTGTTCAAGCTTTTCTTCCTCTGTCAGTCCTTCACTTTTTGATTTATGGTATAAAAAATTTATCCTGTCTATCATCTCTTTTGTTATCATATATCCACCTCATTATCAATTAATAATTATATTATATGACTTTTTTGAAAAAAACAAAAGGCGAGTAATACCCGCCTATATCTTTTTTATTAAGTTTATTAAGTCAAAATTTGTAAATAAATTATTTAAAATCTAATCTCAACTTCCCTCTTTATATCGACAAAGTTTTCTTTCACATCGCAGCAGAATGCATATGCTTCAACACCTGCATCAACAGCATCTTTTAATGCAGATGCAAACTTTTTATCTGTCTTTACATTAGGCGTAAAGTACAGTACGTCGTCCATCTGCACAAGAAAAATGACCGCCGCCCTCATGCCGCTTTCTTTTACCTTTTTAAGTTCCAGCATGTGCTTTGCCCCTCTTTCGGTAGGTGCATCAGGAAACATTACAACACCATTATTCTCAAGAGTAACTCCCTTTACCTCAATATAAAATATCTCTTCATTTTTTGATAACCTAATATCAAATTTGCTGTTTTCGTATGTCTTTTCCCTCTCTATAACATCGTATCCATTAAACTGTTTTATTTTACCTCTCAAAATATTATCCAGCACAACTTTATTAGGCACTTGTGAATCTATTGAAATAAGCCTTGACCCTTTATACACAAACTCTAGCTCATATAGAGTTTTCCGTCCTCTACTTTCCCGTTTTTCCAGCACAACAGTTGCACCCGGCACAAACAATTCTTTGCATCTACCTGTATTGGGGACATGCGTAAGGATTACTTCACCATCAATTTCAACATACGCCAAAAATCTATTTATCCTCTTTACGAATTTGCCTTTGACAGTTGGATTTTCTATAATCATTAAAAAGTCGACCTTCCAAAATTATTTTTCAAAGTCTTTAATATCTACTTCTGCAAAATTTGTAGGAGTCTCCCACAATTTAATACTATAAAGATGGTATCTCTCTGTCCTTAAAAGAGGCTCTAATATCTTCCACGCCCATGTAATAATATTTTCACATGTAGTGTTAAATCCTAAAACATCATTTAAGTACATATGATCCAATTTTTTAACTACTTGATTTTCTACGATGGCTTTTAGCTCAGCAAAATCAATAACGATTCCCTCGTCATTGACGCTGCCTTCTACAGTTACTTCAAGTTTATACGTATGACCGTGTAAATTCTCGCATTTACCATTGTATTTAGTTAAATTGTGAGCACTGTCAAAAGTAAATACTTTTGTTACTTTCATATCTACACCACCTTATACCAATCTCTTTTATACAGTCTGACGCCAATTTTATCAGGCAGCGATTCTACAATATCTGATAATTTCATTCCACCCTTCACAATGTTGGGAGCAATATCATTAAGTGGCACAAGTACAAACGCTCTCTCCCACATTCTCTCATGAGGTATCTTTAAGTCATCATCATTTATAGTTACATCACCATACAACAGTATATCTATGTCAATTGTACGGGGTCCCCATCTTATAAGCCTCTCTCTTCCAAGCTCTTTTTCTACAGTATTAATGACCTTAAGCAGCTCATGGGGCTTAAGTTCCGTCTTTGTCTGTACCACCGCATTTAAAAATTTGCCTTGTTCTTTATATCCAACAGGTTCTGTCTCATAAATGGGAGATACTTTTTCTATGATAACCGAATTCTTTGTAAGCTTAATAAGTGCACTTTTTAAGTATCCTTCCCTATCTCCCACGTTAGAGCCAATCGACATATATGTATCCGTCATCTTACCATCGCATCCGTCATCTTAGCAACCCGTGCCATCTCTTTGACATCGTGCACTCTTACGATATCAGCACCTTTAGATATGCCAATTGCTACTGTCGCAGCAGTACCTTCAACTCTCTCATTGACGTCAAGCTTCAAAACATGGCCTATCATAGACTTTCTGGATGTCCCCAGCAGTATTGGAAATCCTAAAACCTTTAGTTCGTCAAGCCTTTTCATCAATGTCAAATTGTGCTCTAAAGTTTTGCCAAAACCTATACCCGGATCAATCATTATATTTTCCTCTTTTATACCCGCTTTCAACGCTATATCGATGCTTTTTTCTAAAAAGCTTATGACATCTTTCAAAAGATCGTCGTATTCTGCAACATCCTTATTGTGCATGATTACAACGCCTGCACCATAGTCAGCTACAACTTTTGCCATGTCGGGATCCCTTTGCAAGCCCCAAATGTCATTTATAATATGTGCTCCATTTTTAAGCGATTCTTCTGCTACTTTAGATTTCATCGTATCTACTGAAACTATAGTATTTACTTCCTGCAATTTCTTTACAATGTCATTTATCCGTCTAAGCTCTTCTTCAGCCGTCACAGGTTTATAGCCAGGTCTTGATGATTCGCCTCCAACATCTATGATGTCAGCTCCATCTTCAATCATCTTTAAGGCTCTTTCCATGCCTTTCTCTAGCGTATTGTACTTCCCACCATCTGAGAAGGAATCAGGTGTCATGTTCAATATTCCCATTATATAAGTCCTCTTGCCTATTTCAATTTCCTTATCTCTCACCTTTAACAAGCCAGTCATTCATACCACCCTCTCATTCTTAATCCATTCATTTACCATTTATTAAAAGCATAACTTCTTCCCTAGACCTCTGATCTGTTTTAAACAACCCTCTTAAAGCAGATGTGACCGTTTTGGCACCGGGTTTTTTGATGCCCCGCATCGTCATGCAAAGGTGCTCTGCTTCAACGACTACAGCAACACCTAAAGGATTTGCAGCTTTAACAATTGTATCAGCAATCTCACTCGTAAGCCTCTCTTGTAGCTGTGGCTTCTTTGCTAAAACATCAACTATTCTAGCAAGTTTAGAAAGACCAAGTATTGTCCCTTTCCTTGGAAGGTACGCTACATGTGCCACACCCATAAATGGCAATAAATGATGTTCACACATAGAATACATAGGTATATCTTTCACTATGACTATCTCTTGATGCTCATCTTCTTTAAAAGTCTTTATCACATCCATGACATCCGTATGAAGTCCTGAAAATATCTCTTCATACATTCGTGCAACTCTATCAGGCGTCTCTAAAAGCCCTTCCCTATTTGGATCTTCTCCAATAGCTTCAAGTATATCATAAACAGCCTTTTTTATCTTTTCTTTATCAATCATCGCCATGCTCCTCAAATAGAACTTTTTATATCAATATATCATTTTTTAGATTTGTATACAAGTATTAGAGTAATACGACTGCTTACTAAACTACACGAATATTTGTTTGCAAATTAATTTAAAAATTAAAAACGGCTCCATAGAACCGTTTTATGCGTTGCATTTAAAGTTATTTATTCATTTTCGTTTTTTAATTCGTCCTGTTCTGCCTTTGGCTTCATTGTTGGGAATAGTATGACATCCCTTATAGAATATGCATCAGTCATAAACATGATAAGCCTGTCAACGCCGATGCCCAATCCGCCGGTTGGAGGCATACCTACTTCAAGCGCATTTATGAAATCCTCATCCATCATATGTGCCTCATCATTGCCAGCTTCTCTCTGCTTAAGTTGCTCTATAAACCTCTCCTTTTGGTCTATAGGGTCGTTTAACTCTGAAAATGCATTTGCAACTTCCCTGCCATATATAAATGCTTCAAACCTAGATGTAAGTGCAGGATTATCGTGTTTTCTCTTTGCAAGAGGCGATATCTCAACGGGATAGTCCATGATAAATGTAGGCTGGATAAGGTGACTTTCACAGAGTTCATCAAAGACAAGTGCTATGATGTCCCCTTTCTTCATCCCTTCCTTGACTTCCAGGTGATTCTTCTTGGCAATCTCTATAGCTTCTTCATCAGATGATACTTTGTTAAAATCTATGTCTAGAAATTCCTTTATGGCATCTATCATAGTAAGCCTTCTCCAAGGGGGCGTAAGATCTATCTCTGTCCCTTGATATACAATCTTTTTACTGCCATTTACCTTTTCTGCAACGTATGCAAATAAATTCTCTGTTATATCCATCATTCCATGATAATCTGTATATGCCTCATATAATTCCAATAGTGTAAATTCAGGATTGTGCCTTATATCCATTCCTTCATTCCTAAATACTCTTCCCATCTCATATACTTTTTCCAATCCGCCCACAATAAGCCTCTTTAGATGGAGTTCAAGGGCTATCCTCAAGTACATGTCTATATCAAGAGCATTGTGGTGTGTTATAAATGGCCTTGCTGCAGCGCCACCTGCTATAGTATGAAGTATAGGTGTTTCAACTTCTATGAAGCCTCTGCTGTCCAAAAACTCCCTTATGGCCTTTATGATTGCGGTCCTTTTAATAAACGTCTCTTTTACGCCAGGATTGATTATTAGATCCACATACCTCTGCCTGTACCTTAAATCAGGATCTTTAAGTCCATGCCATTTATCAGGAAGTACCTGCAATGACTTTGAAAGAAGCTTAAAATCCTGCACCCTTATAGTTACTTCACCTGTTTTTGACTTAAATACCTCGCCTGTAACACCTATAATATCTCCAATGTCAAGTATTTTAAATATTTCGTAGTTTTTTTCGCCTAATACATCCAACTTAAAATAAAGCTGAATTCTTCCGTCTCTGTCCTGTATATCAGCAAATGATGCCTTGCCATGGCCTCTCTTTGACATTATGCGCCCTGCAATTGTAACTGTCTTACCTTCAAAATTATCATAGTCATTCTTTATTTCTGATGTCATGTTAGTTCTATCAAATTTGTCAATGCCATAGGGCTCTATCCCTAAGCTTCTGAGCTCGTCCAACTTATTTCTTCTTATCTTAAGAAGTTCATTGAGATTTTCACCGTTATTTACATCATTCGTGTTCGCCATAATACTCCTCCAATTTTATTTGTGTATTTCTAGTACTTTGAGTTTTATTATACCTGCCGGCACTTCAACAGAAACGCTGTCACCAACCTTTTTCCCAATTAGTGCTTTGCCTATAGGTGATTCATCAGATATCTTGTTGTTCATAGGGTCGGCTTCCGTAGAACCTACTATTGTGTACTCTGATTCCTCCTTAAATTCCTCATCATAAACCTTTACTGTACAGCCCACACTTACTTTGTCAATTGTAATATCCTCTTCATCGATTACCTGGGCATTTCGAAGCATAGCCTCGATTGTAGCTATTCTTCCTTCAATAAATGCTTGCTCATTTTTTGCTTCATCGTACTCAGAATTTTCACTTAAATCGCCAAAAGCACGTGCTTGTTTTATCTTTTCTGCAACTTCAGGTCTTTTTACAGACTTCAGATAGTCTAACTCTTCTTCTAATTTTTTTAAACCGTCATAAGTCAAAATTACTTGCTTACCCATATTGCCAATCTCCTTTATAACAAATTTGTATTTTATTCTATGTTTAAGCCGTATCATTTATGATAATATTAATACACAAGCACTGCTTCATGCAGTGCTTGTGTCTATATTTTCATGTGGAATATTATAAAACAGTTTACAAATAAAGTCAAGTACTATACAGTGCTAAATCTATTTCCTTTTAATCGCCTTGCAGCGTTCTTTCTGACATTTTCTATAGTTTCCTCTGATACAGCTCTTTCAAAGCTTCTAAATCCCCCCAGTTTAAAGCCATGCTTCTTAGCCAGCTTTGCAATTGTATCTACCTGCTCCACTGTTAAATCTCTCCCTAATGAGTAGTTTTCTATTCTACCTTCCATTGCAAGTATCATCGTCTCTGCCATGCATGCATAGCTGGTCTTTGGTGGAAATCCAAAATTGAAGTGGAAATCTACATCACCAGGTACTTCTACTACACCACCTTCAATGACTAAAACGTCATCTCTTGCATCAGCAACTTCCTTTGATACATCTCTCGGTCGTGCTACATCGCATACAACTGCTCCAGGCTTTAAATATTCTGGTTTGATAATAGTATCAACGGCACTCGTAACCGTTACAACTATGTCAGCACTTTTAAGAGCCTCTTTTACGTCAGATGTGACTCTCGCTGCCATGCCCGTTTTTTCTAGAAGATATCTGCTAAAATCCTCTAGTTTTTGCTTGTTTCTGGCTACCAATGTCATGTATTTTGCTTCTCTGGACAAAATCTCCGCACATACCTTTCCAATAGAACCTGTCGCTCCTATTACAACGACTTCTGAATCTCTTATATCCTTTCCCATTAGCTCGGCGGCCTTTTTTGTGCCTTCTATTGCGGTTGCAATTGTATAGCTGTTGCCAGTTGTCACTGCTATGTTTAGATTTTTCGCAACTGTAAAACCTGCATCCCCAACAACAGATGTGAGAGCACCAAGGCCTACAATTTCAGCGCCTAGATTTTCTGCTATCTTGCCAGCTTTTATTATTTTTTTCATCACATAATCTTCCGGAAGGCTCATCATTTGATTTGAAATAAGCGGCACAGCCACAAAATAACCTTCAGTCTCAGCATATTTGCTTTTTACGCCTGTTATTTCTGAAACCTTAAGAGGTGGCAACATCCGGGTGAAGCCCTCTACGAACCTGCGAGGCAATTTATTCATGATCTTAAACTTTCTGCTAACATCCTCATATTCAATTGGATGTATTATAAACCCAAACTTATGCATCAAACATCATCCTTTCAATCTATTTAATGGAAAATTTATCAATCGCTTATGACATCTTATCTTTCTGCCGCAGCTTTTTCGTTTAAATACTCTACTCTTGGCTCAAAACCAATTTTATCTAGCAACATATTGTAGTCATCTGGCTTCATTTCAGACGGGCTTTTCCCTGATATGGATACGAGAACGGCTTCCATGACATTTGTGCCAAAAGATCTTCCATTTAAGTTTGGAGTTGTTGTAATAAGAAGCTTAACGCCTCTATCTTTAAGCATCTTAACATCATCTTTTGTCACCGTATTTGTTACTATTATTTTATCTTTTAAATCCTCAGGCATGTATTTTTTTACAAAAAGGTAGTCACCAGCTATTATGTCTGCATCCTTATAAAACTTTTCATATTTTTTGCTATCTATAGAAAGCTGCTTATCTCCTGTTGGATACAGCATCTCAAACGGCATCTTGACTATTATAGGAGCAATAATAGCTGCCAAACCATAAAGCAACTTTAGAGAATGAAGTGGGATTGGCAAACCTAAAGCAAATATGATGTCTCCAAGAGTTAATTTTGCTCCATATTCGTGAAATGTCTGTGTCATGCCAAACCTATCCATAGCACTTACTATGAGAACTTTTTTGCCTTTTATGTCGACAATATCGTTGTCATGTATGTATTTTATTACTCTTCTCTCAAGTGTATTCTTAAGGCCAGAACCGTCTACGATAGGGGATTTCTTAGCAGCATTTTTGAGTGGAACTGCATCCTTTATGATATATCTCCTTTCTCCAGCATATAGATAAAGGTCTATTCCGCCCATGCCAAAAGCATCTACTTTTCCATCCAGTTCTTTTATAAGCTCTATGGCTTTTTTCATATCCCCATCTGTACCGATTCTTTCAATTACAAATTTCTCTCCAAATATCTCAGTCTCAACTTTATTATTTCTTGTAGAAGAACCTATACTTACACTGACTACTCTTTTCACTGAATCATCTCCTTAAAGTATTTAAAATGTCTACAATAAGTTCTGGTTTTACATAAACATCCTCTGTAAGAGGTGAATGCCCAATGTTGACACATATTACTTCTTTGTCAAAGATTGCTTCAATCAAATTTGTCCTTTTATCAGAGCCGAGAAATATTATCGTATCATAAGACTGTATCTTCGCGATTATGTCCATGACCATGTTAAAAAGCTCTGCACCTGTCATCTTATCTGCTATGCCTAATCGTTCCTTTTCTGATAGTAGTAGTATAAACTCAATCCCATAATCCTTTAACAACCTTTCAATTTCATCTTTGTTTTTTATAGGAAATCCTATTACTGCAATATTACCGCCTTTCCTCACCTCACCTATATTTTCAAGCCGTGATATAAAACTCCTGTCTACTTTGAATTTTGATGCTGTCTCCTGCTGCGAAAAGCCATTTACCCTCATTTCTATTATTTTATCTATTGTATTGTGCAACTTTTTAATGTTTATAATCTTTTCACCAATTTTTACAAAATCCATATTAACCATCCTTTATGTGCACACATTGTGCTCATACTAGTTATAATTCTACTACTTTTTGGCATATATTTCAAGATGATTTTAAGGCAAATGAAATTTAATCTTCATTTGCCCCAGATCTTTTCTACAGGCTTTAAAAGCATCTCAATGATTTTATTCGTAGCGGTGACTTTTATATCGAAAGCTACAAGCAAATTAAGAGTATATCCAATTACAATCAGTATGAAAAATACTACGATTTCTTTTGTCTTTTTCTTCTTTATTAGCCCAGGTACTTCCATAAATATTATTATTAAAAATATAATCGTGATTCCCAATGCATTTAACATAATTAACCCTCTCATTACCTCGGTTGAATCGATTTTGACGTAAGTCCTGACCTCTTTAGCGAAGCTTTTACACTTACATTAACTTTTACATTTGGATAAATTTCGTCCCATTTGTCCTTTAATTTTTCCCATACCTTAGGATACTTCTCTTGAAGCTTCTGTCCAAGACCTACCGAATCGACTTTATACTTCCTTTGTATAGCATTTAGTGCATCTTCAACCTCGCTTTTGACTTTCTGCTCCTGTAAATTTTCAAGGCCTTTTATCATCTTAAGCTCCGTAAGATTGTACATTGAATTCTGCTCAATCATATTTGAATCAAAATTAATCTTAACATCAAAAGAGACATTGTCGCCACTTACACGAGGTGTAATACTAGACTTTGCTTTTATGATTGTAAATGAAATATGGCTTTTTTCACCTTTAGGCCCTTTATCAATGACAAGCGATGTATTTTTAATGAGATTGTCCATCCACATGATGCCTTTCGTCTGCTCTTCAGTCAAAAAGCCAACCATCTTGTCGTATTTAAATGCAGCGGCGCCTACAAATCTGGCATGCTGGGGTTTCCCATCTTTTTTTACAATTTCTAGTCTTCCAACTATAGGCTGCACTTTCTCCGTCTCAAGTGTCTCAACAAAATGGTTTATGTCACAGACATAACCTGACGAAGTATTTTTCTGGTTTTGAATCATACCCAGAATTTCTCTATATGGGTACTTTTCAACGTTTTTTGACAATTTCATAAGGTCATCAAGTGTACCACCTGTAACAACCACCAAATACGACGTCCTCCTAAACTCGGGATTCCTTGTGATAAAGTCAAGCATACTGTATATGCCAGATCTTGCAAGGTTTTCCCCTATAAAAATTATTTCATTATGCTGAAGAAAAAGCGTCCTTGAAAGCTCTGTGTTGAAATTTGCAAATGCTTTTGCAAAATCAACTCCTCTAGAGCTGTATACTTCATACGGTTTTCCTGCTGCAGCACCTCCACCTCCACCTCCTGAACTCGTTGCTAAATTGGCAGGTTTTAAAGCTTGGACAGTAATGTCGCACATTCTATCTTTATCTATATCCATGCCTATACCCTGTACAAATGCCAGCTCGTTTATCTCTCTCTTATCCCAGCATCCTGTAAGAAGCAATGATAGTATTATTAACAATGCCAAAACTTTTTTCATGAGCAATTCCTCCCCAAAAATTTGAGGTTAGTGATCTTTAACTTCTTGTATAATTTTGCCTCTTGACATTTTTGCCTGCTACTTTATGTGGTCTAAATATCTTTGCCCACCATGGTATCCTTATAAATACGTCATTAAGCTCCCTTGTATTGCTAGGTGCAAGCGGTGAAAGATAAGGCACACCGAAGGATTCCAATGATGCTAGATGTGCCAGTATCATCATAAGTGCCATAATAATGCCAAAAAAGCCAAGTGTACCTCCCACAACCAGCATGGCGAATCTCAAAAGCCTAAAAGTTATTGCTATATTAAATGCAGGTATTGAAAATGACGCTATACCTGTTAGTGCAACAACGATTACTGTTGCAGCCGATACTAGTCCTGCCTGAACTGCCGCTTGGCCAATGACAAGCGCTCCTACTATGCTTACAGCCTGACCTACCTGCATCGGAAGCCTTATTCCTGCTTCTCTCAATATTTCAAAGAAAAACTCCATTAAAAATGCCTCCATAAGCGTCGTAAATGGCACTCCTTCTCTTTGGGCAGCAATAGAAATTGCAAGAGGAGACGGTATCATCTCCTGATGGTACGTCACAGCGGCTACGTAAATCGATGGCAGCGTAAGAGACATAAGCATAGCTGCAAGTCTGAGAATCCTAAACAGTGTCGATATATAGTACCTCTCGTAGTAGTCCTCTGCTGACTGAAAAAATTGGACAAAAGTTGTTGGAACTACAAGGACCTCAGGAGAGCCGTCTGATATGATAGCTACTCTTCCCTCCAGCAATTCCGCTGCGATTTTATCAGGTCGCTCTGAATGCTCTATCTGTGGAAATGGCGAAAATGGATTATCTTCTATCATTTCCTCCAGATATCCACTGTCAACAATGCCATCAATATCTATTTTGTTAAGTCTATTTTTCACCTCTTCTACAACTTCGTCTTTTGCCACGTCTTTGATGTATGCTATTGCGACGTTTGTCTTTGTATACTTCCCAACTTTTAAGCTTTCTATTATGAAATTTGGATTTTTTATTCTTCTCCTAAGCATAGAAGTGTTTACCCTAAGGGTCTCTACAAACGCTTCTTTAGGTCCCCTGACGACAGCCTCTGTCGTCGATTCAGAAATGCTTCTCTGCTCCCACCCTCTTGTACTTATTATAATGGATTTCCTCACTCCATCTACAATAAGTGGAGTATCACCGTCCAAAAGGCTATCTATGATATCTCCAATCTTCTCTTCTTCTTTTATATCAGCAGTTGTTATAAAATAATTTAAAAGCGATTCATAGACACTTTTTTTAGTCAATGCATTTCCATCTAACTTTCTTGTTTCCAATGTAATTGGCTCTATAATATTATTATTTATCAGAGCTTTATCCACCAATCCATCTACACATATTAAAAAAGCTTTTACCTTTTTTTCGCCTATCCTAAATTCTCTAAATATGATATCGCTGCTTTGCTTTAAAAGAGCTTTTAATACATCTAAATTTTTGTCTATATCATCGTATAAATTCATGTCTTTATAGTTTTCAATTAAATAGGATCTGTCCATAAAATCATCTCCAAATTTATTATTCCAAAAACGCATGCAGAATATAATAAATGATTAGAACAAATAATATTTTATATATAAATCTTATAAGGAGTAGAATATGTTCAGAAGTTTTTTGAGTTTTGAAGTAACAACAGAAAAAAAAATATCACCAAAGCAATTTATATACATAATAATATCAGTTGTACTATCTACAGCTACAATTTTTTTGCCATCTATTGTTGCATCAAAAGCCGAACAAGATTCATGGGTCTCAGTTCTAATTGCAACAGGATTCAGTATACCTGTATTTTGCCTTTACTACGGCATATCCAATATGTTTAAAGACAAAACTGTATTCTCTTTTGTGGAAGACATATTCGGTAAAATTTTGGGGAAAATAATCGCTTTTTTGTATCTTTTATTTTTTATTCATTTAGCTATAATAATGATTAGAGAACTTCTCGAAATCATGCGTAGCACGTTTATGCCTAAAACACCTCCTATAGTATTTTCATTCGTATTGATGGTTGTTGCTTCATACGCCATTACAAAGGGGTTTATTGCAATTGCCAGAATGAATGAAGTTGTATTTCCTTTGGGCATGGGGCTTTTAGGATTCGTTATTTTTTTCTCAATCCCATATATAAAAATGGAAAACTTCCTTCCTGTATTGGCAAAGGGGTTTCTGCCGCCCATAAAAGGATCTTTTCCATTGACTTCATGGATGCTTGAAAGCATAATAATATTAGCTATTTTCCCTCACATATCTAATAGCAAAAAAGTTTTAAAAAGTGGTATTATATCACTCCTCTTTATATCTTTCGCACTTCTACTGGGAGTCCTTGCAATAGGAATTTTTGGTTCAAAAACAACAGCCGATTTTAAATTTACTGCGCTGGAAATGACTCGTACTATAAGACTTAGCAATTACTTTGCAAGGCTTGATTCAATGATAATGGCTGTATGGATAGAAGGCATATTTATGAAAATAACAATATTTTTGTATATAATTGTAAAAGGATTTTCTGATATAATAAATTTTGATGATTTTAGATTTGCTGTACTTCCAATTGCATCAATAATTGTTCCTATGTCTATATTTGTATCTACAAATATAGATGAGTTATACAACTTCTTGAAGGATACATTTTTTTATGAAACATTTATTTTCGAAATCATTTTACCTGTATTTATATTCACAGTCGCAAAAATAAGAAAGCTGGACAAAAAAACAAATGTCCAGCAAAAATAATCACATTCTCTCAATGTTGCGTTCGTATATTATCCTTAATCCTTCTAGCGTAAGCATGTCATTTACAGTATCTATAACTTTTGCTTCTTGTGCTATCAGCTTTGCAAGTCCACCCGTTGCAACGACATAGGCATTCTCAGCAAATTCCCTTTTCATCTTGTTTACTATATAATCAACCATACCGGCATGGCCGTAAATTAAGCCTGACTGCATACTTTCAACAGTATTTTTACATATGACTTTTTCAGGTTTTATAAGCTCTATCTTAGGAAGTTTTGCTGTTCTTTGAAACAGTGCATCTGCCGATATGATCAATCCTGGTGCAATGGCACCACCTAAATACTCACAGTTCTTTGAGACAGCACAAAATGTTGTCGCTGTGCCAAAGTCGATAATTATGACAGGGCCTCCATACAATTCATACGCTGCAACGGCATTTACAATTCTATCTGCACCAACTTCCCTCGGATTATCGTATCTTATGTTTATTCCTGTCTTTATGCCGGGGCCTACTATTATAGGATATACATTGAAATATTTTATAGTCATTGCTTCAAGTGTGTGCATTATAGGAGGCACAACAGATGATATTATGGCTGCATTTATGTCACTTAAATGCATATTCCTGTACTCGATAAGCTGTTTTATTAATATTCCATACTCATCTGACGTCTTTGTCTTGTCTGTGGCAATTCTAAATGAATATAAAAGCTTCTTTCCATCGTACACACCCAATACAATGTTCGTATTTCCTACATCAAAGACAAGCAGCATTCAAATACATTCCTTTCAATTTATTGTTAAAGCAGGCAATACGCCTGCTTTTTTACTTAATATATCTTTTTACAGATTTAACTATGACCGTAGTCAAAATCACTGCTACAATGACTTCAAATACCGTGTTTTTAAGTACAATCAACAATGCAGCTTGTATAGTTAAATACTTCTTAATGACAGATAACCCCAATACACCAACTGTATTTGTAAGAGTACCTGCAATAGCTGCAATGCCTGCGCTTTTTGAAATTTTATAAACGTAATACGCCACAATGCCTATTAAAAGCCTTGGCAATATAGCAATTATTGGGTCAGCAAAAAGTGGAGTATTTTGCCTTATAAAGCTTGATATACCAAAAATAAGTCCTATAAAAGTCCCCACGTAAGGCCCTTCCAATATAGAACCTATTATCGTTGGTATATGCATTGTAGTGGCATTGGCTATCCCTAAAGGTATATATCCCAGCGGCGTTGTAGCCATTACTATAGATATAGCCGATAGCATGCCAGCGACAGTAATTTGCCTTACAGTTAATTTTGATGTCACATTTTCCACCTCCAATCCAGTTCCATTAGGGATACCGGTCGAAATATTTTAAATAAATTACAGTCCAGCTCAAATAGATGCTGGCAAAATTATTCTATCAAAATAACGCATACATATCAAGTTGATAATTTAATAAATCATTTAAGAGACAGAAGAATATCACCTGTATTAACAGAAGCACCTTTTGAAACATTTATCGATGCTACGACACCATCATAAGGTGATGTAATCTCATTTTCCATCTTCATTGCTTCGAGTATAATCAGAACATCGCCTCTTTTTACAGTCTGACCTAAGCTTACTTTTATGTCCAATATTGTGCCAGGCATAGGTGCGTTTACAGTAGCAGCACCATCAATCACTTCCTGCGTATTTTTAATTTGTGTGTGATTATAAGAAGGTATATTCTCCTTTTTTACAGCGCTTTCTTCGACACTTTTCTTATCATATGAAATATCACTTTTGACCTCTTCTACTTCTACATCATATTTCTTGCCATTAACGGTAACTATAAATTTTTTCATTTTGTATCCTCCTTGCTTACTTCATCTGACTATAAAGGCCAGCTTTACGCCATTCAGGCATACCGGAACTGACTCTTTTTATTGTTTTAATGCGGAATTTTGAAGCAGAATTGCCAAATGCCGCAAAAATTGCAGCCTCTATAGCAGCAACTATCTCTTCATTTATCTCATCCATATTTTCACTTCCCATTCCAACAATATATAATAAATTTAAACCGGAAAATTCCCATGTTTTTTGCTGGGTCTCGACTCTCTTTTGCTCATAAGCATGTCAAACGCAGAAATGAGGCGAGGCCTGGTTTCACTAGGCAGTATTACATCATCTACATATCCTCTTGATGCGGCTCTGTAGGGATTTGCAAAGTTTTCTCTGTATTCTTTTATCTTTTCATTCCTTGCAGCAACTGGATCATCAGATGATTTTATCTCATTTTTAAATACTATGTTGGCTGCCCCATCAGGTCCCATGACTGCAATTTCGGCAGTAGGCCACGCCAGCACAATATCTGCGCCCAAGTCCTTGCTGCACATGGCAAGATATGCTCCGCCGTAAGCCTTTCTGACTATCAGCGTTACTTTAGGAACTGTAGCTTCAGAATATGCATAAAGCATCTTTGCACCGTGCCTTATAATACCGCCGTACTCTTGGTTTGTGCCAGGCAAAAATCCCGGAACATCCACTATATTTAATAATGGTATATTGAAAGCGTCGCAAAATCTTATAAACCTTGACGCTTTATCAGACGCATTTATGTCAAGACATCCTGCCAGAATTTTCGGTTGATTTGCTATTATACCGATTGTCCTTCCGTTGAGCCTTGCAAATGCTGTTATTATATTTTCTGCGTACATAGACTGTGACTCCAAATATATACCATCGTCCACAATTTCTGAAATAATTTCTTTCATATCATACGGCTTGTTGGGGTTGTCAGGAATTATTTCCATAAGTCTATCGGACAGTCTGTTTATATCATCATTCATCATATGCTGTGGAGGATCCTCCAGATTATTTGACGGCAGATAACTTAAAAGTGTTCTAACCATTTCTAAACATTCTTCGTCATTTGCAGCTCTAAAATGAGCCACACCGCTTTTCGTACTGTGTGTAATAGAACCTCCAAGCTCCTCGGCAGACACATCTTCACCTGTTACAGCTTTTATAACCTGCGGCCCTGTGATAAACATCTGGCTGGTTTTATCCACCATAAATATAAAATCCGTCAAAGCAGGCGAGTAAACAGCACCACCGGCACTAGGGCCCATAATCACTGATATCTGCGGAATAACACCAGATGCCAGTGTATTTCTAAAAAATATATTTCCATATCCCGACAGTGCATCGACACCTTCTTGTATCCTAGCCCCGCCAGAATCATTTAAACCTATAAGCGGTGCTCCCATCTTTACTGCCATATCCATGATTTTCGTGATTTTCTTTGCATGATATTCGCCTAATGACCCTCCAAGGACGGTAAAGTCCTGTGCATACACGTAAACAAGCCTTCCATCTATTGTACCGTACCCAGTTACAACACCTTCACCTGGTATTCTCTGCTTTTCCATTCCAAAGTCAATACATCTATGTTCGACAAATGCATCTATCTCCACAAAACTATCTTCATCCAAAAGTTTTTCTATTCTTTCCCTTGCGGTAAGCTTTCCCTTTTGATGTTGCTTTTCTACTTTATCTGCACCACCGCCTTCACAAATTGACTCCCTTCTCTTAAGAAGGTCCTCAACTCTGTCCTCCATCGACATCTATTTACCTCCTTTGTATGTTACTAACTTCTAATATATCATATTATGACCTAATAATAAATATCAATTTTGTAAATTGAGGTAAAAAGTATGCAAAAATATTTAAAAGCGGATAAAAGAGATTTTCTCTTAAATCCGCTCAATTTTTGCATGTCAAGTAAATCTTAAAGGCTTTTAGATTTATATATTAATTTAGCAGAGGTTCAATCTTCTCAGATATCTCTTTTATAACTATATCCAGTCCAAAATATCCGCTTTGCATCTTTAATTTTGACAAAAGCTTTAAATATTGTTTTAAAGTGCCCATTATTACTACCTGAGACTTTTCAATGCTCATATTTATGCATCCTCTCTCTACAGCCGCTTCACCGCCTAATGCAAGCATCTCCTGTTTTATAATGTTTGCTGCTGCCGGATGAACATCTTTAAGCTTTATGACGCAAAATACCGCCTTTGAAGCCATTATTGCTACAGATACATCTTCAATATTCAGCTTCTTCAGCTCATTTTTAGCTTCACTTAGATTATCAATTTTCAGGATTTCGCTTTTCATATTAAAATAAACCGGTTATTTTACCCTCCTCGTCGATATCCATCCTCTCTGCTGCGGGTGATTTTGGAAGCCCGGGCATTGTCATAATATCACCCGTCATAACAACAATAAATCCAGCTCCGGCAGATATATTTAATCCCTTAACTGTTATATCAAAGCCTTCTGGTCTTCCCAAAAGCTTTGGATTATCTGATAGGGAATACTGAGTTTTAGCAACACATACTGGAAGATTATCTAGTCCGAGATCTTCTATATTTTTAAGGTCCTTAAGTGCTTCCTTAGTATACCCAACACCATCTGCACCGTATATTTCTTTTGCAATTGTCTTTATTTTATCTTTTATCGGCATGTTTAATTCATAAAGAGGTTTAAACTTTGACTCTTTTTCACAAGCGTTTATGACCTGCTTTGCCAATTCGATACCGCCTTCGCCGCCTTTTTCCCATACATCGGCAACTGATACATCTACATCTAAATCCTTGCATGACTTTTTAACATATTCAATTTCGCTTTCTGTATCGTATTTGAATCTGTTTATAGCCACAACAACAGGTATGCCATATTTATGTACATTTTCAATCTGCTTCAGCAAATTACCTATGCCCTTTCTTAAAGCATCTAAATTTTCAGCTGTAAGCTCATCTTTTTTAAGCCCCCCATGCATCTTAAGAGCCCTTATAGTTGCTACAACGACAGCAGCACTGGGTTTTAATCCTCCATATCTGCATTTAATATCAAAAAACTTTTCTGCTCCTAAGTCTGCACCAAATCCAGCTTCCGTCACAAGATAGTCTGCAAGTTTCAAACCATATTTTGTAGCTATGATGCTATTGCATCCGTGGGCAATGTTAGCAAATGGACCTCCATGTATAAATGCAGGCACATTTTCTAGTGTCTGTACCAAATTCGGCTTTATAGCATCTTTTAAAAGAAGTGTCATAGCTCCATCGGCCTTTAAATCCTTTGCTGTAACAGGATTTCCGTCTTTGTCGTACCCAATTATTATCTTGCCTATCCTTTCTTTTAAATCCTTAAAATCCGTAGCCAGACAAAGTATAGCCATAATTTCAGATGCAACAGTGATGATAAAGCCATCCTGCCTTGGAAAACCATTTGCCTTTCCTCCAAGCCCTACGACGATCTCCCGCAATGCTCTATCGTTCATGTCAATAGCTCTTTTCCAAGTTATACGCCTTACATCGATGTTAAGCTCATTGCCTTGATGTATATGATTGTCAATCATAGCAGATAACAGATTATGTGCTGATCCTATAGCATGCATATCACCTGTAAAATGGAGATTTATATCTTCCATCGGAACAACTTGCGAATAACCACCACCAGCAGCGCCGCCTTTTATTCCCATACATGGGCCTAAAGACGGTTCTCTTAAAGCTATAGCAGCTTTCTTTTTAAGGCGGTTTAAGGCTTGTCCTAATCCTACAGTAACAGTAGATTTGCCCTCGCCTGCCGGTGTAGGGTTAATTGAAGTAACCAAAATAAGTTTTCCATCTTCGTTGTCCTTCACTTTGTCCCAAAGCTTTGGTGAAACTTTCGCTTTGTAATTTCCGTAAAGCTCCAAATAGTCACTTTCGATGCCTATCTTTTCCCCCACGTCAACTATAGGAAGCATCTTAGCCTCTTGTGCTATTTCTATATCTGTTTTCAAAAAAATCACCCCAGTTATTATCTTCTCAATTCTAAATAGATATTAACTATTGTTCCAACACCTTTTTTACTCAATATCCTTAAATCACCGCCGTATTTGCTTAAAATATTTTTACAAATAGGCAGTCCCAGTCCTGTCCCATCTTTTTTAGTTGTAAAAAGGGGCATCATAACTTTTTTCAAATTCTCTCTATCTATTCCGCAGCCGTTATCTGCTATCTTTATTATAACCTTATTTTTATAAGAATTAAATCTCGTAGTCAAACATATTTTGCCGCCAATTCCTATTGCTTGAAACGAATTTTGAAAAATATTCAAAAGAATTTGCTTCAGTTGATTGTTATCCATTTTTACCATAGGCACTTCATTCAGCTTTTTAACTATTTCTATCTGCCTCTGCTTAGCCTCCGCTTCTATCAATACCATGTATTTTTCTATTAATTCATTTAAATCAGTTTCATTTTCATTTTGACTGTTTCTCACAACACCTAAATAGCTCATGGCTAAATCTATTATTCTATCCGACTCGTTTATTATCGTATCGAAATATGCTGGATCACCTTTCTCTTTAATCTGCATCAACTGTAAGAAACCTCTTATAGATGTAATAGAATTTTTTATTTCGTGAATAAGGGATGCTGCAAGTGCTCCCATTAAATTAAACTTTTCGCTTTTTTCTATGATCTCTCCAAATCTCAATTTTTCTGTCACATCTTTTATAATCAAGCAAAAAAACTTATCATCGTACGTGTCAGCTACCTCTATCGACAAAAATCGACCACTGCTCTTTATATTGTACACCACAATCTTTTTACTCATTATTTCATCAAATTCTATACTTTCATCTAATGACTTCAATAATTTCACTATGTCTTTATGAAAAATTTTTTTATAGTCTACATTTATAAGATTACAGGCAGCTTTATTTAGGTACTCTATATGCTTTCTCTTATCAATTAATATAATCCCTGTGTCAACCATGTCAATAATCTTAAATCTGTTGTACAGCAAATCCAAATAAGCATTTATGTCATGCACAGAATTAAACTCGCTTCTTACAAAATTAAGTGTCGAAATTATGCAAATCCTACTGCCATCATCCGAGTCTAAAAAATTATCAACCATTTTAAATCTCAATGTAAATCCATACCTAGAATTTAAAGTTATGTCATAAATATTTTCATCAATTTTTTTAGCATCATTAAGAAAGAAATTTTTAAAAAAGAAATCATAATTTTCACCTATATCATCATGATTAAAGCCTAACAATCTTAAAAGAACGCTGTTTATATAAATTATTTCCCCTTCAAAATTTTTAAGCATAATAAATTTATGTGATTCGTCAATCAAATCGAAAATCCATTTATATTTTGACTCTTCTGATGATTTTAGCACTTCATCCATGATAATTCCTCTTTTCTTTAGTAAAAATTTAATTGTCTACTTATGTAACATTTACCAATTATATATTTTGACACAATTGTCAAAAATCCTTCTTCTTTTGACAAATTTTCTCAACATTTATTAAAAAATTTATAAATTTTTTAGAAGTGAGTTATATCTTAAATTAACTTATTAAGACAAAATGATTCACTCTTGATGTTGAATATTTTATGAAGAAAGGTGAATATACTTATATATTCAGCAAGAATGTTTTTCCCTTTACGAATTAATAAAATTTAATGTCTTTCTCTTTAATATAGTAAAAATAATAAAGCCTTATACCCTTTATCACAGGACATAAGGCTTTATTATCAAAAATCACCAAACTTTAATATAATTATCGCCTTTTTTCAAAAGTGTAATCGGCCCTATAGGACTGCTTTCCGATTTTTTTAAATTCAGATAGTCGGTGTCTAAGATCAATTCTTTACCGTCAGGGCTCTCAAACTCAGCGTCAACAATGCGCACTCTTTCCAATGTCTTTGTTGAATGAATATCACCTACAATGTCTCCGAAATCATCTGGCAATTGACATGAAAGATAAACCTCGTCTCCTTTTTCAATAATGCTGAACTTTGGATCAAACTCCCTATCAACCAGCTTGTCCTTCTCTCTTTCAAATGGTTCTGCTCCATTGAAGTATGCATTTTTATTAATATAAACAGGTTGCTCGACGCGCTCAAATTCTCCTAAGTCTCCAGGTACTGCATTAACTTTTTCAATATACTCTTCTAAAGACGTGGTATAGTTTTGATAATGGGAAGTGCCAACATTTTCTACTCCGTCTTTTCCGATGAAGATATTGTTGTAGAAGCGGTCGTCTCCACCATAGACGAATGCAAACCCTGCAACTTTAGTGCTGTGTGGAAGGTGATATTGAGTTGAACGATTTAACACCTTTCGTTGATTCATCTTGCCTGCAATTAAATTATTTATATATGCTCCACCTTGCGACATATTATCAATAGCATATTCTGAAGCCAGTATATTATGATCCACGACGTATGGCCCATGACTTACCTCAACAAATATATCCCTGTTATTATTGTAAAACAAGTTTTTGCTAACCCTTGTCCCCTGTGCTTCCCAATCTAGCCATAATCCTAATGAACAATCATGAATACGGTTATGATAAATCTGTACGTCTATAGCCGCATGTAGCTTTATACCAGCTATTTCATGCCCGTAGAATTCTCGCTTTAAAGCAATGTTGTAAATATGATTATTATAGATCTCACTAAAGACACATCCTAAATGTCCAACAATTGCATTTTGCCCGCAATCGTAAATTGTATTGTTTCTGATAATATGTGAACCTATCTTTTCTTTAGACCAACCATTGCGCTCGGCACTAAAAACAGCTTCTAATTGATATTGATATCCGGGCTTATCCTTCCGTATAGAACGATAGTTGTGGCCTGTTGTGGCTTCTTTGCCGATACTGATAGCGCTGCATTTAGCATCGTGGATAATATTGTCCTCGATTATCCATCCTTTACTCCAATTTGGACCTATAAGCCCTGGCTGGTCGGCTGTTGGAGGTGCCCATGGTGTTGCCGCATGTGCCATCTCAAAGCCTTTGACGGTAATATAGTCTATACCTGTTTCGACAGGATAGAAACACGATCTCCTGACATTTATCTCGACAAATTCTTCATTTGGATCGGCACCTTGAAAATTCGCATAAATCGTAGTCTTTTCCGAATCTACTTCGGCATACCAAACATATTTTGTCTGTTCTACATTGTGAACAGGTACAATTTTTTGCGTCCAATGATCAATAATTTCTGTCCTAACCTGTGGGTCAATCAACTGCTCATAGCTTGTAACTTCATAAAATGACATGCCATTTAGATACACATCCCCCAGATGCTTCTTTTCCTCCACAGTAAGCAACCAATCTCCAAACACCTCTTCTTTATACGGGTTAAACTCACCAAAAAAGGAATTTGGCAACTGGCATTTCCAGACGTTACCTTCTACATGATGCCAGCTTTGAATCCGTTCAGAACCCTTTATAACTACTTTTTCACCTTCTGCCGCTTTGTATGTAATCCTTCTTTTGTCGCTTAATCCTTTATACTTAGGTTTTACCCATTCACGGTACACTCCTTCATGGACTATAATTGTGTCTCCAGCCATTGCAACAGAAGCAGCCTTATTTATAGTCAAAAACGGATCTTTCAGTGTCCCTTTGCCCTGATCTGAACCGGTTTTCGCTACATGATATTCCATTTGTTTTAACAACCTCCTCCATAAATGATTAATTTTATTTTAAAAAATATATATTGTAATCTCTATGCAAAAAGTAGTATACTTTAAGACAATATTAGTGTTTTTTTAGGAGGAAAAGTCATGGTCTTTTTTCAAAAACACGGTGTAAATGAAAAAGATCTGTTCCGCTTCTTTTCGCTGAAGAATTATCAATTCCCATTTCATTTTCACAGGGCTTATGAATTAATATATATCAACAATGGACGATTATCTGTGTCAATTGGCAAAAAAGAATACATATTGGAGCAAAATGATTTAGCTTTTATCTTTTCAAATCAGATGCATGAATTTAAGACAATTGATTTTTCTGATATTACAATTACTCTTTTTTCTCCTGAGCTTATCGGAGATTTTTACATGAATTACAAAGGCATGATCCCTGACGATAATATATTACATTTAGATAGATATATAGATTTTAATGAGCTTAATTCCATCTACAGCAAAAAAAGCTTTCTATATTCGATATGCGATAAATTGGTAAAGCAGAAGTCATTCATCCCAGTTAAACAATCAGCACAAACAAAAGTACTCTACAAAATGCTGCTTTATATTGAGCAAAATTATTCAAATGTTTGTACATTAAAGAACGTTGCAGAACATCTAAATTACGATTATCCATATTTATCAAAATTATTTGTCCAGCAGATGGATATGACTTTTACTGAATATCTAAATAACTATCGCATTTCGCAGGCATGTTATATGCTAAAAAACAGCAATCTTTCTATTGGCGAAATTGCTTCTAATTGTGGATATAACAATTTAAGAACATTCCATAGAAACTTTAGGAGAATTACTAATATGTCTCCTAAAGAGTACCAAAAATTAGATTAATCATGGAAATAATATTAGCTGATGAATTTACACATCCAATGGCAGTAAATAAATCACCATTTAGATAAAAGTTTAAAGACTCATTTTTCCATCATCATCGTTCATTTATGTACTAAAAAAGACATACAAAATTAATTGTATGCCTTTAATTTCATCATGCTTCATCAGTTTGTTGATTGCCATCCAAATTTTCACCGTTAAAATATTTTTCAAATTCCTCTGCATTGAGCTTTTCTTTTGCCATCAATGCCTGCGCAATCCTATGAAGCTTATCTATATTTTCTTTTAATAGGGTTTCAGCTTTGTTGTAGCATTCATCGATGATTCTTTTCATCTCTTTGTCAATGTCGTATTGAACTTCTTCACTGTAATTGCGTGTCCTGCCCAAATCTCTTCCGATGAATATCTCATCGTTGTCGGTGCCGAAAGTCATAGGACCTAATTTCTCGCTCATGCCGTATTCTGTAACCATCTTTCTAGCAATATTCGTTGCCCTCTCTATGTCATTTTGTGCTCCTGTGGATATGTCATTTAAAACAAGACTCTCAGCGACACGACCTCCCAAAAGATGAACAATCTCATCCATCATTTCTGACTTTGACATGTAGTACTTGTCTTCCTCAGGAAGCAGCATCGTATAGCCACCGGCTCTTCCTCTTGGAATAATCGTCACTTCATGAACAGGCGGCGTATTTGGAAGTAGCTTTGCAACGACAGCATGACCAGCTTCATGATATGAAACAAGCTTTTTGTCCCTCTCCGATATTACTCTACTTCTCTTTTCAGGACCAGCTATGACTCTTGTAATAGCCTCTTCCAGCTCTACCATTGTTATCTGCTTCATGCCCTTCCTTGCAGTTAATAGTGCCGCTTCATTCATGAGATTTTCTATATCAGCACCTGTAAAACCAGGTGTTCTCCTGGCTAAAACCTTCAATGATACGTCAGGTGCAAGAGGTTTATTCCTAGAATGAACTTTCAAGATCTCCTCTCTTCCTTTGATATCTGGAACACCGACAGTTACATGCCTATCAAACCTGCCAGGCCTTAAAAGCGCCGGGTCAAGGATATCTGGCCTGTTTGTCGCTGCAATCACTATGATACCCTCATTAACGCTAAAACCATCCATTTCAACAAGCAGCTGATTTAGAGTCTGCTCCCTTTCATCGTGGCCACCACCTAAGCCTGCGCCTCTATGGCGTCCTACTGCATCAATCTCATCTATAAATATTATACAAGGCGAATTTTTCTTGGCTTGTTCAAAAAGGTCCCTTACTCTTGATGCGCCTACGCCTACAAACATTTCAACAAAATCAGAACCGCTTATACTAAAGAACGGAACACCTGCTTCACCTGCGACAGCTTTTGCAAGCAAAGTCTTACCTGTCCCTGGAGGACCTACTAAAAGCACACCCTTCGGTATGCGAGCACCTAAGTCCAAAAACTTTTTTGGGAACTTGAGAAATTCTACTATCTCCTGAAGCTCTTCCTTTTCCTCGTCAGCACCAGCCACATCATTAAACGTAACTTTCTTCTTCTCATCCGTTATCATCTTTGCACGGCTTTTGCCAAATGACATGACTCTGTTGCCACCACCGCCTTGCGCCTGCTGCATAAAAACATACCAAAGCACTACTAGAACAGCAACCATAAACAGCGTTGGCAAAAGCGAATACCACCATGGTGCGCTTTGAGGAGGTTCACTTTTAACAGAAATCTTGCCTTCTTTTATATATGGCGTTAGCAATTGCATAAACGAAGACACTTCAGGCACATTGCTACTAAATGTAGTACCGTCTTTTAAAGTGCCTGTCACACTTGTACCTGATATTGTCAACTCAGAAACATTGCCTTTTATTACTTGGCTGTAAAGCTCTGTAACATCAATTATCGTCGGTTGTTTTACATTATCAGTATATAATTGTACCATTGCATATAAAGCAATAATTATCAGTATCCAAATAACGATACCTCTGATCGTTTTATTCAAATATGGCCCTCCCTTCAAAAGCCGTATCACTTAATTTATAATACCATATAGCACATAAAAAAACAAATCTTAACTGTACAGTTCCGGCTTCAAAACGCCAATAAAAGGAAGATTTCTGTACTTCTCGTCGAAGTCCAATCCATACCCCACGACAAATTTATCAGGTATCTTAAATCCTACGTAATCAACCTTCACATCAGCTTCTCTTCTCTCAGGCTTATCAAGTATCGTACATATCTTAAGGCTCTTTGGTTTTCTTCCAAGCAGCGTTTTCCTTAAATAAGATAACGTCAAACCGCTGTCTATTATATCTTCTACTATAAGAACGTCTTTGCCTTCAATGCTTATATCAAGGTCCTTAATTATCTTTACAATTCCTGATGAATGAGTAGAACTTCCATAGCTTGAAACAGCCATAAAGTCAAGAGATAGCGGCAAGTCTATGCATCTGGAAAGGTCAGCCATAAACATTACAGCTCCTTTTAAAACCCCTACAAGCATCAGTTTTTTACCTTCGTAGTCCTTTGTTATTTGACTGCCAAGCTCTTTTATTTTCTGCTTCAACTCTTCCTCCGTTATCAATATCTCATCGATGTCTTTTGCTAGATTTTCCATCAATTTTCCTCCTTAACCATCTTTAATATATTGAATAGACAGTACTTTTTTTGTACCATCCCTTACTTTATATTTATCGGACATTCTGTATCCGACTATCCATACTATGCAATTATCAATAGCAAGTAAAGGTATTTTATCCCTCATTTCTTTCGGCACTTTTTCATCAATAAAATACTCTTTTAATGTTTTTGTGCCTTTCATGTTTAATGGTGCAATATAATCTCCACTTCTCCTGTACCTTAATGTTATATCGCCATCCAGCATGTCCATATCAAATAATTTATGGTATTTCCCCAAATTAAACCCTTCTACAGCTTCTCTATCTATTATTTCCGCCTTATAAGTACCTAAACATCCTGCATCAGTAATGCCGGGTATTTTTAGCTTTACTTCAATCTGATTAGGCACTATAAATGTTCTTTTTCTAAATATAAGATTATTATAGCTTTTTATCACTTCAATTTCAAAGGGTAAATCAATTTTTGACGACGTCTGTTTATCAATAAGCTTCAAAGCATCTTCTACATGTTTGTACGTAAGCTCATTTGTATCACCTCTTATAGCCTTATAAGCCATCCTTATAAGCCTTTTTTTAAGCGAATCATGCAGTTTTTTTATTTCATCGATGTCTAACATCACACTTTCCTCATTGAAGATTGAAATCTTTTTAAATATTTTCTCACATTCTTCATTCAAGTAATCTTCATCATCTAAAATTATCTGAGATGTTCTATATAAATTTTCAACTATGTCTATGCCGAAATTTTCTTCAATAAATGGTATCAATTTTAGCCTTATTCGGTTTCTTCTATACACATCTTCTTTATTTGTGGCATCTACCACAAACTTAATATTTTTTGATTTCAAGTAGTCAAGTATTTCATCTCTTGTCGTCCTAATAAGTGGCCTTATTATATTGCCGTTTACAGGCTTTATCCCGATAAGCCCTGCTGTACCTGCACCCCTCAAAATATTTAAGAGAATAGTCTCTGCAACATCGTTTTTATTATGGGCAACAGCAATCTTATCCGCATTGACTTTTTCAAATATCTCATGAAATGCTTTATACCTTACTTCCCGTCCAGCAGCTTCCTCTGACAAGCCTTTTTCTAAAGCATATTTTTTTACATCTTCTTTAAATAAAAAAAATGGGATACCCATCCCTCTACAGACGCCCTCTACAAATGAGGCATCGTTGTCAGCATCAATTCCTCTTAACATGTGGTTCACGTGAACCACGTACAACCTAAGATTGTACTTTTCTTTAAACTCAGACAACAAATTTATAAGGCAGATTGAATCAGGACCACCCGATACACCTACCACAATGCTATCTCCCTTGTCAATCATATTATACTCTTTTATTGTTTTTACGGCGCTTTCTATCATACGTATCCCCTACACAGCCAATATCATAAGTATCACAAATATTATCACTGATATAAAAAGCATATAATTTAAATACAGTGACACTCTCTCATTGAAACAGTTATTTTTAAAATTCACGTACAATCTATTTAAATCATATGTCCCATTCAGTGCTTTCATAATGGCGATATAGAATCTCCCCAGCTTCTTTTTTGAATATTTAAGCACTTCTGCTATTGAATGTGAATCATGACTCATCAATTGCCCTGTAACAAGGTATATAAAAAGCATACCAGCTTCAAATGAAAGATATCCTGAATCTGCTCTTCTTAAGCCAACTCTCCAGCTGGCTCTATCAAAATCCGGAGTGAATTCTTTTACGATATCATTTGCACCCGTTGTAGAGCCATAATCAATAAGCACTATACGCTCCTTTTTTTGATCAACCATTATGTTAGATGGCTTTAAATCCGTATAATATATACCTGCTCTCTTTAACTCAAGAAGAATATTCAAAATCTCAGTTAATATAAGTGATGCATAGTCTATGGCAATACCTCTTTTGGCTAATCTATCTAGATTGCATCCTTCAATGTACTCAACAATAATATAATGGTATATTTTATTATACAATAATGCATCATCTAAATCAAATATATAAGGTGCAAACTTACAATTTTTCAATGATGACAACACTTTAAATTCCCTTGTTATGCTTATTAAGTCATCGCTTGTTTTCAACGCGTATTTAAAGTTGTTTTCGTCATGTACAAGGTACACATCAGCTACACCGCCACATCCAAGCCTTCTATCGACTATATATTTGCGGCCATTGTATATGCCTACTAAAACATCACCGTTTTTTAACATTACACAATATATCTCATAGTATTTATTTCATTTTCAAAAAGCGATGCAGCTATTTCTATAGCATAATACGTCGGTGTGTTGCCACCTGCTTTAATGTCATCAAGACAAAATTCTATATCTGATATCCTTGCAGTAAAAGGACAAAGAATCTTGGCATAAACGTTATTTTCACCCGGAAATCCTATTAAACACAATTCGCTTTTGCCCCTTCTAGCTTTGAATGTACTTAAAAGATCCGTAATACCATTTACGGCTTTTTTAAGCTTGTTCTTCATGCTGCCACTTAGATCAAGCAAAATAGCACATTTAAGATTAGACATATCAAGAAGTTTATCTATGTAGTCTATAATCTGAGACCTTAAAACGGGATGCAGCCCTTCTATGTTTTTACCAATAAGCCTCATCAATTCGCTATCTAACGTCTTGTATATAGTTTTTTCGGCTGATTTCTGCGTAATTGCCGACAAAGACTTTATAAATTCATCAGAATATATTATGTCATATACACCACCGCCCCAATTTGCTATATCCTTTATTTCTTTATGAGACAGATTTCCATCATCAACGATGCCTATCGCACTTACAGTAATTCCTTTTTTATTGGCTAAATACGCAGCATCCGCCGGATTACCGCCTACATTGGACTTTCCGTCTGTTACCACAATAATCTGCCTAATTGACATCTCAAACACTAAAATCCCTCCATAAGATTTTTTATTATTGTTGCCATCTTATGGAAGGATTATTCAGTGCTAAACATGCCTCTTCCAAATTTTGATAACTAACACCGTCATATCATCTTTCGGCGCATTTCCACACAGATCTAAACATTTCTTCATTATAACCTCTGCCATATCTTGAGGATTTCTCATGTCCAAATCTTTCAAAAACCTCGACATATTGTTTTCCTTGTCATCACCAAAACAGTCAAGCACACCATCTGTAGCCAGAATCACAAAATCGCCGTCTTTTAACTTTCTGTCATGAATATCCGCGTCAACATCTTCTAGAATTCCAATTGGTAGTGAGCTTGACTCTATCACATCTATATCCCTTCCACTCTTTATGAAAGTAGCTGATGCTCCAATTTTTATAAACTCTGCATCGCCTGTAAACAAATCAATAAATGAGATGTCAACTGTGGAAAACATTTCTTCTGCAGATCGCAAAGCAAGTATGGAATTAAGTGTTTGAACAACAAGACCTTTATCAAAACCTGCTTCAATAAATCTTTCTAGAAGTGATATTGTCGTACTGCTTTCAGATGCCGCTCTGTATCCAAAACCCATTCCATCGCTTAATGCCGCCATGTATTTCCCGCCTTCTAATTCCATAAATGAGTATGTATCACCTGAAATCTTATTTGCACTTTTGCTGACCTTGCTAATCCCTGTTGACACCTGATAGCTTTCCGCTTTAGTAAGTGTAAGTCCACATCTGCCTTTATTATTTATTGAACACAGCGTGTTTTTCCTCTCGTATTTTTCACCCATTATCTCAGAAACAGCCGGAATAACCTTTCTCTCGCACTCTTTTGCAGCATAGCATGCCTTTTTATATATCTTTATGACGACATTTCCATCACCAGAATCATATACAATGACATCATCGACTGAAATGCCCCTTTTATCTAGTTCTACCATAAGATATTGTTCAAGCTCATCCTTAAACGTTATATTCATGCTTATGTCATCCGCCATGTTGGATATGACGGCAGAAATGCCTTTTAACTGATTTGAAACGATGTTCTTAGCATCTTTAAGCCTTTCCCTCCATTGCATGTTGATCTTATAAAGCTGCAAGTTGTGTTTAGTGCAATTAAGAAGTTCAGGGAACCTTATACACCTTTTGTAAAGTTTATTGTTTTCAATGTTGCCAACTCCTTCTAAATTTTCCACCAAGTCAAACATGCTCTTGTATGTAAAATAAAAATCTTTGTCCCAACACGTTTTATACATTGCACAATCCGTACAAGTCTTATTTGCTATCTCTTCAAAAAGGTACGATATATCTTTATGGTCGAGAATCTTTTCATTAGCTTTCTTAAAGCTCTTTCCAAGCTCATCAAAAACTTCAGAGTACTCTTTCAATTTGTCTGTTACGACTTCTTTCAACTTTACATTGTAATTGCGCTGGCTTAAATCTTTATTGCCTTTTACAATAAACAAGAGCTTGTCCAAATGATTTTTTGGTACAGCCAGAAATAACGCCGATGATAGTGCCAAATCATACGGATTTATCAGCATATTTGAATACGCATTAACATAAAATGTCATTATAGCAGCAGCCACTAAAAAGCCCAGCACAATACCAATCCTGCTTAGCTTTTTCATACTTCCAGACAAAAGACCAGCAAATCCATATAATCCAACAGATGTAGGAGTATTAATAAGTGAAAGGCTGCCAATGAGGCCTATTGTAGTTCCGACGCTTGCTCCTGTTCCAACCCCTCCAATGTACGAGCTCATCAATATAATTAGTATTCCAACCGTGCTATTTAATGTAAATCTCCATACTTTTATATTGTTAAGTCCTAAAATTAAAATGCCTAGTAGTATACATAACGAGATTAGCTCTTCATTTGAAATGACTTTTCTATTTGAGCTACTTAAAAGTGATATTGCTTGATTAAATATAAATATCATAAGCATAGCTATTATAGATTCGTAGATAGCGGTCATTATGTCAAATAGAAGAAATCCATAGGCTTTGCTGTAAATAATATCTACTGTAAGCAAGCACAAAAATGTTATTAAAGACACTTTAAAGATATTTTTACTTTTTACTTTAAATAAAGACTCAAAAAGCAGTATTAGAATAAATACAAAGAGATATTTTGTACTATTTACGCCCGAAAGTGTCAATGTGCCAAGGTAAATCCCAATTCCTGATATGAAGTACTTCCTTCTGAACATTATCAATGCCGCAAAATAGGCCACTCCAAATGGCAGCAGGTTATCCATAATCTGCGCTCTGCCGATTACGAACCCTATTAATGCAAATATTATAGAATTGATTGCAAACTTTATGTTGTCTTTTTGAATTTTCTCATTGTTTTCCTTCCTGCCAATTCTCGAATAAGGAAGTATCTCAGTGCTTTGCATTTTTACCACCACCGTTATTTTTTTAATGATTATACCATCTAATTACAGGTAAAATTTGTAAATTAATGGTGGCTGTACAAATTTTTTAACGACAATTTATTTAAATAAAATAAAAAAAGCTACAAACATTGTAGCTTTTAAAATTTATAATATTCATATTTGGTGACCCCGACGGGATTCGAACCCATGTTACCGCCGTGAAAGGGCGATGTCTTAACCACTTGACCACGGGGCCTAAGACAAATCATATTTTATCATATTTTGTAGATTTGTCAACAAACAATTTTTGCCGATTATTTTTTGCCGTAAAATATGTCTATATATTCCGCATTATACACTTCTCCTTTAATATTATATGCAGTATTTAGGTAACTTACTACATCATAAATATCTATATTTGATTCATGATGGCTTCCTCTTTGACTGTGCATTTCAGCAACTCTTTCTTTGCCAGATTCATTAAGCTCTGTTAGTGAACCTACTCCATCCTATAGAGGATGGAGCTTCCTACTTCATAGACCATTGCCTGCTGTTATTCACAGCAGGTCTTACACAATCTCCATAGGCGTAACTTCGGGAGGAACCTTCCCTACAAAAATATTACTCTTAGGCTGTTATGCCTAATTGTCTTAATCCTTCATACAACACATTTATCGCTGCATTTACATCTCTGTCTATCTCTAATCCACACTCACATTTGTGTACTCTTACTGATAAGTCTTTTTCTACTATTCTTCCACATCCTGAGCATCTTTGCGATGTATATGCTGGATTTACTTTTATGAATATTTTTCCTTCTCTCTCCGCTTTATACTGTAGATATTTGTCTAACATTCCCCATCCTGCATTTGCTATTGATTTTGCAAGTTTATGATTTTTCATCATATTTTTTACTTGCAAATCTTCAACGCATATAATGTCATTATGTTTTACTATGTTATAGCTTATTTTGTGGAGATAGTCTCTTCTCTGATTTGCTACTTTTTCATGAAGCTTCGCTAATCTTTTCTTTTGCTTTTCTCTGTTTTTGCTTCCTTTCTTTTTTCTTGATAATTGTCTCTGTGCTTTTTTTAGTTTCTTCTCTGATTTTTGTAGCCATCTAGGATTTGAGTATAATTCTCCATCTGATGTTGCAGCTATTGAGTTTATTCCTTTGTCTATTCCTATTGCTTTTTCTCTTATGACTGTTTTTTCTTTTTCTTCTTCTACTTCAATTGACAGGTTAATATACCACTTTCCTGCATGGTATTTTATGTTTATTGTTTTGACTTTTGTCGGATCAAAATTTCTGTGTGCTTTTATTTTTATATGTCCTATATTTTTTATATATACATATCCTTCTTTGCCAAAGTTTCTTTTTGCTTCGGATTGTGGAAGTGTTATCGATGTATAGTGATATTTATCTTTGAATTTAGGATATTTTGCTCTTTTGTCAAAGAAGTTTTTATATGCTCTATCTAATCTTCTCAATACATCCTGCAATATCTGCGATTGTACTGCTTTATATTCTGGATGCTCTTTTTTGTATTTTGGAAGCATATTTTGCTGTTCTTCGTATGTAAGTCCTTTGCCATATTCTTTATAATGTTTTATTCTTTGGTCTAGTGTGTAATTATATAATTTGCGGCAAAGATATAATGTATAAAAGAGTTTTTCTTCTTGTTCTTTTGTTGGTTCTATGAGAAAATGCTGACATATCATCATCTTTTCTCACCTTGGCTTTCTATGATAAAATTTCCAACACCTATTATGACATATTATTCTAGAACATACAATAGAAATTCATCTCCCACCTATAGAGGATGGGAGACTTCTTTCAAGCCTTTTGTTAAAATTTTTTACTCTTGAATCAAAGCATCATTTTTGTAATATTCGACACCTAATTCATATAATTTTTTTATATCTCTACAATCAGGAGATAATACACTGCCGTTTCTCTCATTAGCTACAACGCCGCATCCGCCGCCGCAAACTAAGCTTACTGGGCACTCCTTACACTTAGGAATATTTAAAACATTTCTCTTTTGCCACGGTGCAAGTTTATCTTTAAAAATCTTTCTCTCAGGATAAAAAGTGCCTAATCGATAATCTTTTCTACCGCAGCTTGCAGTACAACCATATATATCGCCATACAAGTCATAAAGCCATTCCTTTTTACCTGCTGGACATGTATCAAATGTAGGTGAATACATAGTACCTGAAACAAGAACATTTCTCATGCCTTTAAAATCAGGCTTATGAAATTTTTTGAGTATGGGATATTTCTTAGACAACTCTACAAATGTTGCCCACTGTTCTACTTGCGTCATAAGGCTTTGGTGGTTTAAGGAACATTCAAACAGTTCATAATTTCTGCCTATCTGTGTCTTAAATTTATCACCATCTAAATCAAGGTATCCCTTATTGTCAAGAATTTCTGCCAATTCTGGCAAATAAGCGTAATTATCTTTGTCGACAACAACCCTTAAGTTTACAGGCATGCCATTTTCAATAAGGCTGTCAATCCCCCTTAAAATTTTTTCGAAACTGTCTCCTCCACCTAATAATCTTCTTCTTTTGTTATGAACATCTTTCGGTCCATCAAGAGTTACCTGTATTTCTTTTACATTCGCTTTCTTAAGAATATCTATATATTCCAATAAGTTGTATCCATTTGTAACTGCAGCTATCTCATAGCCGTACTCTTTGCTTTTTTCTACAATATAATCTATTATCTCCTTTTGAACGTCTGTATCTATAAATGGTTCACCGCCAAAAAGAGTGATGTACGGCTTTACTTTCTCACCTTTTAACCTTTCATTTATATCATCAAAAAAGGCATCTACAGCCTCTCTCGTTATTAAATCTTTCTTTGTTGGTATACCTCTTTCATAACAATAGATACAAGAAAAATTACATCCATATGTGGGTACCAGCAATATCTGTGTTGGTGACTCTTCCATTATTTCCTTAAATTCTTCATATGCTTCGTTTAACCTTAAATCCTCATACTCTTTATCTTCATATACATATCCTCTGTCAATCACGTAGTCTAAAAAGTCAATGTCATCAATATCTCCGCCTGACTTTATATCATACAATTTATTGATTTCATCTTCTGAAGCGATATCAGAACTGCCTGATAGCAAATTTAAAATAATATAACTATTTTTCTCTTCACTAAAAGGTAGAATCATGTTATACTTACTAAAGTACAATAAAATCACTCCTTAATTTATGCGGTAGGTAAACTACCGCATTTTTTTTAGTCATGGCAGCCTACAACCAGCTTTGATGACTTTGAGCAGCATTGTGCAACACTGCTATTCTGTGTTGTGCAGCAATTAGCATTCTTATTTGTTACAGCTTTCACCTAAATCACCTCCTTTTAATGGATTGTCATCTCTTAAATCCCTTAATAGTTATGCTAGCAACAAGATATCCATTTTTCTTGTATTCTCGCCTTTTCAGATATTGGACATCTTTAAAACCGGCATTCTTTATAGCTTTAATATAATCTTCCTCCAGTATCGCACCGCCGAAACAGTCTGCCCACGCATCAGGGTCATTTACGATTTCCTCAGGAAGTCTGTCAATCGACACTACATCAGAAACAACAAACCTTCCACCGTCTTTTAACACCCTGTATATTTCCCTATAAACCTTCTCCTTGTCTTTTGCATGATTTATAACACAATCGCTTATGACAACGTCAAATTTTCCGTCTTGAAGCGGTATATTTTCTACGTCGCCTACAATAAATTCAACATTTTTTATGTTCAACTTTTCTCTGTTTTTTTCCGCTTTTTCAATCATTCTCTTAGTAAGATCTAGTCCCACGGCAATGCCTTTTTCGCCTATAGTCTTTGCAGCATTGAGAATATCATTGCCTCTTCCGCACCCTAGATCAAGGACATTCTCACCTTCTTTTAATTCGGCCAGCACGATATTCTTGCCACCACAGCTTAAATTATCTTCTTCCTCCGCTAATTTTTCATATCTATTTATGATGTTTTCCTTTGCGTCCACTATTTCACCGCCCTTTATAACAGCTTTACATATCCCCTATATAGGGGGTGGTACTTTAAAAATAGTATACCACATAAGATTATCAAAGTAAATATAAAAACTCTTTTAACATATTTAACTAATCTCTTTATAATAAATTGATTATGTGGAATATTAGAATTTGGAGGTGTTTTTATGAAAATAACCGCAGTTTTACCTACACAAGATATGGCAGGAGCATTAGTTGATACATTGAAAAAAATGGGCTTTGACAGAAATGATATGATAATAACAGATATGAAAAAATCTGTACAAGATATGGACTTTATGGTTGACAACGTTGTTGATATAAAGTCTGAAAGAGAAGGTTTCGGCGAAAGAAGACCCTATACTGATTTTTACCTCGATGATGTTGATTCAGGAATATTAATAACAGTTGAAGCACCTAAGAAAGAATTATCAAAAATAAGAGAAGCAATGGAGCAGTGTGGTGCTACAAACATAATCCAGAACTAATCAAAGGTGGGTAAGTGCTCCATTACCCACCTAATTTCCTTTGAGATTTTATTATCATCTATGTATTGCATGCAATTTTATCATATAGTATACTATGTACAAACGTGGAGGGAGTGTTTTTTATGGATGAACAAAAAGCCATAATATCCGTTATCGGCGTAGACAGAGTAGGAATAATTTATAATGTATCCAAATTATTAGCAGAAAGCAACATCAATATCTTAGACATCAGCCAAACTATTTTAAAAGATATTTTTACAATGATCATGATAGTTGATATTAAAAATTCTATAAATGGCTTTAACAACTTAAAAGAAGATCTTAAAAATTTAGGCGAAAGACTGGGAGTTAAAATCGACATTCAGAAAGAAGACATATTTAGAGCTATGCACAGATTATAAACTTAATTGTTTTAGCTGAAAGGAATGATTAAAAATGGGGTTTGCTTTTGAAGAAATAGAAGAAACTATTAGAATGGTTCAATCGGAAAAACTTGACATCAGGACCATAACCATGGGAATCAATCTCAGAGATTGTTCAGGTGAAAATGCAAATGTAATATCTAAAAAGATTTATGATAAAATTACGAAAAAGGCTGAAAATCTAGTAAAAGTAGCAGAGGAATTAGAATCTGAATTCGGAATACCGATTGTCAATAAGCGTATATCTGTAACGCCTATCGCCATCGTGGCGGATAATATTAAGAAAGAAGACTTTATATTGATAGCATCATCTCTTGATAAAGCAGCAAAGAACGTGGGAGTAAACTTTATCGGCGGATACTCAGCTTTAGTACATAAAGGATTTACAGATGGCGACCTAAACCTTATAAATTCAATTCCGCAGGTACTTAGTGAGACAGAAAGAGTTTGCTCATCTGTAAATGTAGCAACGACTAAAGCAGGCATAAACATGGATGCAGTAGCTTTGATGGGGAAAATAATAAAGGATACAGCAGAGCTTACAAAAGAAAATGACGGTATAGGTGCTGCAAAACTTGTAGTGTTTTGCAACGCACCAGAAGATAACCCATTCATGGCAGGCGCTTTTCATGGCGTCGGCGAAGGTGAATGTGTCATAAACGTAGGTGTAAGCGGACCAGGTGTAGTATTAGCAGCACTTTCAAAGCTTCCGAAAGATGCCGATTTTGGCCAAATATCTGAGACTATAAAAAAGACGTCATTTAAGATTACTCGAGCCGGTGAATTGATAGGACGCCTTGCAGCAAAAAAATTAGGCACATCATTTGGTATACTTGATTTGTCTCTAGCACCGACACCTGAAATAGGTGATAGTATAGCAAACATATTAGAATCTATGGGACTTTCAAAATGCGGTTCACATGGAACTACAGCGGCACTAGCCCTTTTAAACGACGCTGTAAAAAAAGGCGGTGTCATGGCATCATCATACGTTGGAGGTTTAAGCGGTGCATTCATACCTGTAAGCGAAGATGCCGGAATGATAGAAGCTGTTGAAGCAGGTGCCTTATCACTAGAAAAACTTGAAGCCATGACGTGCGTATGCTCTGTAGGCCTTGACATGATAGCAATTCCTGGTGATACTCCTTACGAGACCATATCAGCCATAATAGCCGACGAAATGGCAATAGGAATGATAAACAAAAAGACGACTGCTGTAAGAATCATTCCAGCTCCCGGCAAAAAAGAAGGTGACTACGTAGAATTTGGCGGACTTTTAGGCCATGCGCCTGTTATGAAAGTAAACAGCTTCTCGCCAAAAGATTTCATAGAAAGAGGCGGAAGAATCCCTGCACCGCTTCATAGTTTAAACAATTAATGATATAATATAGGCAAATTTAAAAAGAACATATTACAAATAGAAGTACAATACATTATATGTTTGGGTAGGGGATAGTGTTTGTAGTGATAAAAAAAGCCCAACGGCATCCGTCAGGCTTTTCCTACAAAGTATATGTTAAGCATATCTCAAAACTCCGTCATCTGAAAATACAAATTTCTGTCCATTAACATAAAATGGTCTTGAAGTATCTATCCCCATTTTATCCAAACCTGTTTTGATTTTTTCATACACGTCATGACTTAACGAAGCTATTGGCATTTGGCCATTCGCTACACGTATTAAGCAGTCTACTGCACCGCCTATTTTGGTTAAATAATCATATTCTTCTGGTCCCCCTAATTTATATATAACATTTTGTTGATTCTTTTCAACTTTCCAAAGTTGAGCGACTTGTTCTTTCGTTAATTTTGACATGTCAGGGAATCCGTATTTATCAACAGCATAATTTATCATCTGATTTATATAATCCGTGATTCTTTTGCTATAATCAGTGCCTATCGGATTTGAACCCCAAAACATGCTAATAGAACTATCACCAACATGCAGTACAACATCCTGCCCAGAATATTCACCAAGGCTTACTGTGGTTCCGGGTGTTAAGTTAATAGAATTTTCTTGAACTTGTACTGATTCAATAGCTTTTGAACTTATATATGCTGTACCTAAAAAATTCAAAGGATTAAATTCACTCACATCGTAATATACATTTTTAAGCTGTTTAGATTCGTCGTTTAGGCTCTCTGCATATAAATTGTCTTGTGGCGTAAAGTTAGGCATTCTTTTGTTAACTTTATTGCCTTGATAAATTATTGACGCATACGTATTATAAGCTTCTACCCTCAAAACGTTCACCTCCATATTTTTTAAAGGAATAAACCATATTATTTAAACAATATATCCTCATCTTACACAAATATATTTTTGTTTTTATTTGATTTTTTATATTTTTAGTGCGATTTACACCGCATTTTATATATCGGCACATTAGCGTAAATACCTACACCGTTATTGAATAATATATTTATACGCGAAATAAATATTCGGAGTCCATTTTGCGGTTGGAGTAAAAAGATGTTCTATTCCAGTTGAAATACCCCATTGTTGTTTTACAGATAAAGTATTTTCGGGAATATTTAGAACATAATCCAATCCTGGATAAGTTTCATATCGAACTCGTGTCTGTGGTGAATAAATGTACTTATGCTGTCCTGACCAACTTCCAACACCAGTACTGTCGATCTGTATATACTGTACAACGGCTGTGTCTGGAATACTTGCGTCATTGCTTATGCGCATTTAGACTATAAAGCTTTATACTTATTGCGCAAAAAAACATTTTGAAAATCAAATTGCAAGTATTATAATAATTGTATTTTGAAGGTTTTCTTAAATCTTTAATGCATTGTTTGACTTTACTTTTGATGCCCGAGAGCTTACCGGTAATTCTCTTAATAACTATAATAGACTATTACATAAATTTGTCAACTGCCCAAAAGTACTAATTTTTTATGTCACAAAATTAACCTCTGATGTGTTTATATAGTGTAAGTCTCATGTGGGAGGTGTTCAAAATACTTGATTCATTCAAAGATATCTTTGAAAAATACTACTCTAAGATCTATCGACAAATAGCTCTTATCATAAATGATGATGACAATGCACAAGACATTGCACAGGAAGTTTTTATCAAGTTAATTAAAAACCCTCCCCACAGCGATGAAAATATAGGAGGCTGGTTGTCGAAAGTGGCTATTAATCAAGCACTAAACTTCATCCGCTCAGAAAAGAACCTTAAGTCAAGGGAATTAAAAGTATCTCAGTTTAATGACGATTTGATATCACCTGAGGACATAGCAATTGAAAAAATAGAGATAGACAAAGTTAGAAAAGTCTTGTCTAAAATGGATAGACGCGATATGCTTTGTCTCGTGCTGAAACACTCAGGTTACAATTATGAAGAAATTTCTATATCACTTGGAATAAAAAAATCATCTGTTGGAACAACAGTAGCAAGAGCCCATAAGAAATTTAAAGAGCTTTATGAAAAGGAGGTGTAGTATATGTGCTTCGATGAAGGGACGCTGCAATCATACTTAGACGGTGAAATAGATGAATCACTAAAAGAACAGATAAAAAAGCATCTTGATACATGCGAAAAGTGTTCAGTCAAACTTAATGAGCTTAAAAATTTAAATAGCTTTTTAGATAAAGCCTTAAAGACGAGTTCTATTGATCTCAATGAAGCGTGGGAAAATCTAAATAAAAAGGTTAAAAAAGAAGAAAGAGGTGTATTTCATATGTTTAAAAAATACAAAAAATATATAGCAGCAGCCGCTGCGATAGCTGTAATCATCGCATCTGTGGCATTGCCTCCTGTGCAAAAAGCAGAAGCCGAGATTTTAAGCTTGTTTAGACTTAATAATTTTAAAGCTGTAACAATAACACCTGATGATTTACAAGATATAAAAAATAAATTCTATCAAGCGGGAAATAAAGAAATCGACCTAAAGCAGTACGGTGATATTAAAGTAATTGGTGACTATGGTTCATCCAAAGAATTCAGCAAAAACAACTTGGATAAAATAAAGTCATATGTTGGCTACAATTTTAAAATTCCTCAAGATGTGGACAACTTCAAATTAAGAGACAGCATTTATGTGGAAAAAGGTCAAACTGTTGAATTTAAATTAAATGTAGATAAGATAAACAACCTCATAAAGACATTTGGAGGAAATAAGCTGCTGCCAGAAAACTTAAATGAAAAGACATTTAAAATAATTTTAGGCAATAGCGTGCATATATCTTCTACAGATAAAAATGAATCAGATTCTCCAAAAAATATAAGCTACGGACTTGATATAATGAAAGCCCCTGAGATAATCGTACCAGATGGTGTCGATATTGAAAAAGTAAGAGATGCTGTCATAAATATGCCATTCATTCCAGACGACATTCGAAATCAAATAGCCAGCATAAAAGACTGGAAAACCACAATACCATTTCCTGTGTCAGATACAGATGATATAAAAGACGTTACTATAAACGGCAGTAAAGGAATTGTAATATCAAAAAAATTCCAAGGTTCTGATATTTTAGAAGTATATTCAAATCTTGCAATAAATGATAATGGTGTAATATATTTATTCAGCGGAAACAATATTTCACCAGACGAGCTTATAAAAATAGCAGAATCAATGAGGTGATGAAATGATACTTGAGACTCAGAATCTCACAAAACAGTTTGATGGTAAAGGCGGATTTAAAGATGTAAACATCTCAATCGACAGTGGTATGGTTTTTGGATTTCTCGGCCCAAACGGTGCCGGAAAAAGCACATTTGTAAAAACTATGGTGGGGCTTTTATACCCCACCTGTGGTTTTGCTTGGATTAATGGCTTTCCCATCGGCACTATAGAATCAAAAAGAAAAATTGGATTTCTTCCTGAAAACTTCAAGTATTACGACTGGATGACAGGAAAAGAATTGATGAAATTTCATGCAGAATTATACAAGATGAAAAACCCAGATAAAAAAATTGAAGAACTTCTTGATCTGGTTAAGCTTAAAGGACATGAAAATAAAAAAATAAAAAATTACAGCAAAGGTATGCAACAAAGGATAGGGCTTGCAATAGCACTTTTAAATGATCCAAAAGTAATCTTTTTAGATGAACCCACATCAGCCCTTGATCCTGTTGGCAGAATAGATGTTAGAGAGATAATAAAAAGACTAAAAGACGATGGCAAGACAGTATTTTTAAACAGCCACTTATTAAGTGAAGTCGAAATGATCTGCGATGAAGTCGCAATTATAAACCACGGGCATGTAATAGCTGAAGGAAAGCTTAAAAACCTATTAAGTAAAAACACTTATGTGGAAATGGTTATATCAGATTATAATAGCGAATTAATCGAAAAGATTTCTAAGTTAGCATATGACATTGTATTAAAAGATGGCAAACTTACATTTAAAGTAAAAGATAAAGACAGTATTCCAGAGATCGCAAAAATTGTGGTAGATTCCGGCGCAAAACTGTATCAATTGGACTCAAAAACAAGTTCATTGGAAGATCTATTTATAAATATAGTTGGAAAGGATGAGGATGTATGCTGACAATAACTAAATACACCATTAAAGAGATGATCAAAAAGCGTGCATTCCTCCTAATTGCAATGCTTACAGTAGGATATCTTTTTATTTATGGCTATGGATTGAGTTTAGCTTTTCATAGCAGCAGTTCCTTTATAGGCAATGTACCAGACATCGGCAAAATCTTACTTGAATCACAGCTTCTCTCCGCAGGGCTTTACTTTTCAAATTTTATAATCGCATTTTTGATAGTACTTACATCTGTAGGTGCCGTATCAGGCGATGTTGAAAGTGGCTCTATATACGCTTTACTGTATAAACCTCTTAAGAGGTATGAATACGTACTTGGCAAATTTATAGGGCTTGGCATAATCATCACTGTATACAGCACATTGTTGTTTCTTTCAGTAATAGGGCTTAATATCGCTTTTGGCACGAAAGTATACTTAGGATTAGGAAACGTCTTCCGTGCATTATTCTTTTTTGATCTTGGTCCAGTAGTCCTTTTATCATTAGTAATCGCCTCAAGTTCAATAATGTCAACTGTAAATACAGGTGTTTTAGCTGTCATGACATACGGTATTGCAATGATAGGTGGCATTCTCGAACAAATGGGATCATTTTTCACAGATGCAACAAGTCAAGGTCTTTCAAACGTTGGTATTATCACAAGCTTAATTTTACCTACAGATGTGATATTTAGAAAGATGAATGCAGAACTTCTTACTCAAAATACAGGCTTAAGCTTTCTTGCACAAGGACCCTTTGGCGGTACCTCACAGCCAAGTCCTATTATGTTTGTGTACATCGCCTTCTATATCTGTTTTTTGCTGTATTACGGAGTAAGGAAATTTGAAAAAAGAGATTTGTAATAGTCACCTGATTACATCTTTTATGAAGTTCTTTAATAGTGCTGGCAGATAAAAAATAATAGGATATTTCTTATCTGCCTCATTTTAATACCATAAATACATAGAAAGGAAATTAATTTATGATATTTAAAAAACATAGAACTATATTGATAGGAATAGGATTTGCTGTTGTTATAGCATTGTTGTCCATATTCCCAAATACGGGAAATTTTTTAAACAATTTAAGGACATATGATTACCGGACTGATTACATATCACCTGACTATTTTAATAAAATAATGTTGCAATTGTCTGAAGATGGAAATAAATATATTGATCTCAAACAATTAGGGTATTTAAGGGTAAATAAAGATGATAAAGAAAAAAAATATGAATATAAACTAAGCGATTTATACAAGCTCAAATCTGACGTAAATTATAATTTCAAACTGCCACAGGTAAATAACATTCTGAGCGTTCTTAATAAGATAGAAAGTAATATTTATGGAAATCAAATAATCGAATTTAATTTAAATATAGATACTATTAATAAACTTATAAAATCATATAAAAACAATAATGTATTCCCAGAAAACTTAAAAGGTAAAAACTTCAGAATAGATTTTTATAAAATAGTATATATTCACATGGATAATAGTAATGAATATAATTTTCCGGGTTCAATAAATTTTAGCTTTGAAATTAGAAAAATTCCAAAAATAGACGTTCCAGCTGGAGTTGATAAAAACAAAGTTAAATACGCTGTATCAAGTTTGCCTTTTTTACCGTATTATTTAAAAAGCCAAATCGCGGGTACAATAGATCTAAAAAATTTATTAGACATACCAGAATCAGCAAAAAGAGAAAAACTGGATTACACCACAATTAATAAAAATAAAGGTATTATAGTGTCGTACTATTTAAAAGATGCAAATGCTTTAAATAAAGACAAAGAAAAAAGCGTGAAATATCTCCAAATAGTCTGGATAGAAGATGATATTATATACCAAATGGAAGCAGCAGGCATTTCAGAAGAGCAATTATTAAAAATAGCAGAATCAATGCAGTAATCCCAGCCCTATTGTAATTATCTCTGCAACATTCATCATCAAAAAGTTTTTAACAGACAATGGGAATGTATCTTTTTTTGTCTGGACTTTGTAAAACTCTTTTATGTTTTTATTTATAGGCACAAACGTCAACAATACAATAAGTGCCAATAAAGGCAGTACCTTCAAAATCACAAGAACCACAATGTCAATGTATGAAATATAGTATAAAGCCTTAAACAATTTTAGGGCTTTTTCTTTTCCAATATATATTGGCAATGTGTAACGCCTGTTTTCTAAGTCGTCCTCAATGTCGCATATATTGTTCGCTAGCATGATATTTGCAATTCCCATAACCGCTGGCAGTGATATAAAGAAAATCTTTAGTACAACAAGCACATCAAACCATACATTGAAAATCCCACTGCTGTATGTAACATAAGCTATGTTTTTGTCGTATACATGAATAAAAACAGATAAAAATACAATTACAAATCCCATAAAAAACCCTGAAAAAATCTCTCCCAGCGGCATCCTAGATATAGGTATTGGTCCAAATGAATACAAAATCCCAACTGCGAAAGACGCCATACCTATTAGAAGTACTAGTACATTTGTGCGTAAAAACAATATAAATCCGGCTGTAGATGCTATAAGAAGCAAAACTATTATTGTAGCAACTACAGATGATTCAGATAAATTATCTCTGACTATGGCATTATGCTTTTCATAATTGTATCCATGTGTCTTATTTGCTTTCTTATAATCCATATAATTATTAATTGCGGTAGTTGCCATATCAAACGAAAGCAACGATAATAACATAAGCAAAAAATTAACAGGCTTGAAGTCATGGAAAGCAAATAAAGCATAGACAGTTCCAAGTGCAAATGGCGTAACACTGGCAGCCTTAGTCTGTATCTCTACCAATTTTAAAAAGCTCTTTACATTCATATTGTTACATATTCCTCCTTCTTTTCTTAATTTTATTTTAGCATCAAATCATAATTAATAAAATATCGAAATCTCTAATTATCTCAAATTCTTCAACCCATCTACGCAATAACCATATCCTTTCCAAGCACAATTACAGCATATATCATCCATAGCCTCTTCTGTCATTAATAGTTTTATTTTGTCCAAGATATCATTGTATTTCATATACGTTTCGGGTTTTATTTGGAGGATATTGAGTACAGTGTCGTCCATCTCCTTAATGCTATCTTCATGATGCTCATTTTCGCATACACCAGTGATATTATTAGGACATTTTTCACAAATGTTATCCACATTATCCACAAGCTTTATCAACACATCATCATCGTCTTTAAGCTTTTTTATAATTGTATCCATATTTTTAATAAAATCACTGTCATATCCTAACCCTTTAAAACCTAGCATGCACAAAAGATGATGTCCTCTTAAAATCATGTAAAAACCCCCTTAAATTTGTATAATAAAACAGTACACAATGATTATACTACATCTTGAGGAGTGATATTATGATAAGGAAAAGCAAGAAATACTATAAAGAACCTATTGAAAAGCATGAAACTGCTCCATGGGCAAATATTAAAGAAAATGCAAGTAAGGCAAAAGTCCCAATTCCAAATGAAATAGAAGTCATAAATGCTAAAGAATGGGTAGATGAAAACGAAAAGTAAAAGTATGGCCTCGTTGATTGGAGGCCATACTTTTTAAAGTTCTGAAAGTGCTTTGTACATTTCATAACGTTCTTTCGCGTTTTTTGAAGACTCATCAAACAGCTTTTGTGCTTTATCCGGGAAAAGCGTCTCCAATGATGAATACCTTATTTCTCCTTTTAAGAAGTCTATGTAAGACGCTGTCGGTTCTTTAGAATCTAATATGAATGGATTTTTGCCTTCAGCTTTAAGCTCTGGATTGTACCTATAAAGATGCCAGTATCCTGCTTCAACAGCCTTCCTCTCCTCTTTAATACTTGTACCCATCCCTGACTTTATACCGTGATTTATGCACGGAGAATACGCAATTATAAGAGAAGGTCCTTTGTACTTCTCAGCTTCTGCAATTGCCCTTACTGTGTGGTTCATGTTTGCACCTAACGCAATCTGAGCCACATAGACGTATCCATAGCTCATAGCCATTAAACCTAAATCCTTCTTCCTTACTTTTTTCCCTGATGCTGCGAATTTGGCAATAGCCGCCGTAGGCGTAGATTTTGACGACTGACCGCCGGTATTGGAGTAAACTTCGGTATCTAGCACAAGCACATTTACATCTTCCCCTGATGCCAAAACATGGTCTAATCCTCCAAACCCTATATCATACGCCCAGCCATCGCCTCCTATTATCCAGTGGGATTTTTTGACGAGGTAGTCTTTCAATCTGTAAATATCCTGCACAATTTTATTCGCCTTTAAATTTTCGCGACTAATTATATTTATGATTTTGCTGGATGCAATTTGTGATGCTTCTCCATCTTCTTTGTTATTTAGCCATTCTACAAATGCATCCTTTAATTCGTCAGGAATCTGAGTATTTAACGCTTGGCCGATTAAATCTTCAAGCCTTTGCCTTATCTTTTTATTTGCAAGATATATTCCATATCCATATTCTGCATTATCTTCAAACAACGAGTTTGCCCATGCAGGGCCTTTACCTAAATTATTGGTAGTGTACGGCACCGATGGTGCACTTGCACCGTATATTGAAGAACATCCTGTAGCATTTGCTATTATCATTCTATCTCCAAATAATTGTGTCAGTAGCTTAATGTACGGCGTCTCGCCGCATCCTGGGCATGCTCCGTTAAATTCAAAGAGAGGCTTAGAAAACTGGCTGCCTTTCAAAGTCGTCTTTTCCATAATGTTGTCTTTTGGCTTGATTTTAACTGCATATTCCCAATTATCAGCCTGACTCTCTATTTCCCCTTCCGCCGGCATCATTACAAGTGCTTTTCCAGGTGCCGGGCATACATCTGCACAGTTGCCGCATCCTGTACAGTCAAGTGGGCTTACCTGTATGCGGTATTGAAACGCTTCAAGCCCCCTTCCTACCGCTTTTTTAGTCTCAAAAGTAGGTGGTGCATTTTTCGCCTCTTCATCGTTTAGCAAAAATGGCCTTATTACAGCGTGTGGACATACAAATGAACATTGATTGCACTGTATGCATTTTTCTATTTGCCATTGAGGTATCATTACAGCTATACCACGCTTCTCGTATGCAGTAGTGCCTAATGGGAATGTTCCATCTTCCATGCCGGAAAAAACACTTACAGGCAAATCATCACCTTCATTTTTAGCCATGGGTCTTTGTATCTTTGTCAAAAATTCAGGTTCATCTTTGGCAAAATCCTCATCTTCTACGGCATTTACCCATGAAGCAGGAACATTTACTTTTTTCAATGATTCTAAGCTTCTGTCAACTGCCTTAATATTCATGTCAACTATATTCTGCCCCTTTTTGCCGTATGTCTTTTGTATAGATTCTTTCAAGTATTTTATGGCATTTTCAAATGGAATTATATTAATAAGCCTGAAAAATGCTGTCTGCATTATCATGTTTATTCTGCCGCCAAGACCTACTTCTCTAGCAATCGATATAGCATCAATCGTGTAAAAATTAATGTTGTTTTTGGCAATATACCTCTTCATGGATGCAGGAAGCTTTTCATCAAGTTCTGCTTCACTCCACGGACAGTTTAAGACAAAAGTTCCACCATTTTTTAATCCTTTTAAAATATCATAATTGTATATAAATGACTTGTTGTGACAGGCTATATAATCAGCGTGATAAACGAGATAGCTGGACTTTATAGGTTTTTGTCCAAATCTCAAATGAGATATGGTCGTACCTCCTGATTTCTTGCTGTCATACTGAAAATATCCCTGCACATATAAATTTGTATTATCACCGATTATCTTTATGGCAGACTTATTTGCACCAACAGTTCCATCAGACCCAAGTCCAAAAAATTTACAGCTAATAGTACCCTGTGGTACTGTCTCAATCGGTTCACCAACATCCAGTGATGTCATCGTCACATCATCTTTTATGCCTATTGTAAATCTATTTATTGGATTGTATTTTTTAAGGTTCTCATATACTGCTATAATTTGTGATGGCGTCGTATCCTTTGAGCCTAATCCATATCTGCCACCTACAATCAAAGGCTTATCTTGTTTATCAAAAAACGCCTTTATTACATCAAGATAAAGAGGCTCACCTATAGAACCAGGTTCTTTTGTCCTGTCCAATACTGCAATTCTTTTCACTGTATGTGGAATAACTTTCATGAAATATTTCTCTGAAAAAGGCCTATATAGGCGTACTTTAATTAGTCCAACTTTTTCACCTAATCCCAAAAGATAATCTATCGTCTCTTCAATCGTTTCACATACAGAACCCATTGCAACTATTACATATTCAGCATCTTTTGCACCGTAGTAGTCAAACAAATGATACTCTCTACCTGTCAGCTCCTTTATTTTCTCCATATATAAAGCAACCACATCTGGTACCTTTTCATAAAACTTATTTGATGCTTCTCTACCTTGAAAGTATATATCAGGATTCTGAGCAGTCCCCCTTACCACAGGATGTTCGGAATTTAGCGCTCTATTTCTAAATTCATTTATGGCATTGTAATCTACAAGCTTTTTTAAATCCTCATAATCAATTACTTCAATCTTTTTTATCTCATGTGATGTCCTAAAACCGTCAAAGAAATGCAAAAACGGTACTCGCGACTTGATTGCAGAAAGATGTGCAATACATCCCAAATCCATGACTTCTTGAACACTGTTTGATGCAAGAAGAGCAAAACCTGTCTGCCTGCATGCCATTACATCCTGATGGTCTCCAAAAATTGATAGTGCATGTGCGGCAACTGCACGGGCACTTACGTGAAAAACACCAGGCAAAAGCTCACCTGCAATTTTGTACATATTAGGTATCATAAGGAGAAGGCCCTGTGATGCCGTGTATGTAGTCGTCAAAGCGCCTCCTTGCAGTGATCCGTGCACTGCTCCTGCAGCACCTGCTTCTGATTGCATCTCTACCACTTTAACCGTATCACCAAAGATATTTTTTTTGCCATGTGCAGCCCATTCGTCAACACTTTCTGCCATAGGCGATGACGGAGTAATCGGATATATGGCGGCAACCTCTGTAAAAGCGTATGAAGCGTACGCTGCGGCAGTATTTCCATCCATAGATTTCATTTCGACAGTCATAAATATTTAACCCTCCTCTTTCAAATAAAACAATATTGAATTTTGCTAAAATTAGTATTTCATAAAAAATGATTATCATACACATTACTCTGGTTTGCTTTTATAGCCACATACACTTTGTCGGGTACAATCTAATTTTTTATCATATTGACAATCTTTTCATCGTAGAATATAATAAATAAAAATGAGTGAGCACTCACTTAGGAGGTGCATAAATGAAAAAAGATGATATTACAACGGAAGAAAAAATCATAAATGCATCAATTGAACTTTTTAGCGAAAAGGGATTTGACAGCACAAAGACAAGCGAGATAGCCAAAAATGCAGGCATCGCAGAAGGAACTATATTTAGGTACTTCAAGACAAAAAAAGATATACTTATGTCGATAGTCACAAAAGCTATCCAATTTTTTTCTGAAAAGTTTATCGTATTGCCTCTTAACAAAATACTCCATACTGAAAAACCGGAAGAAGAAATTCTTTTTGACCTTTTGAAAGACAGGTATGAAATGATCACAAAAAATTTTTCAATAATCAAAGTAATAGGCACAGAAGCATTGACAAAAGAAAAAATACGCGAAAGACTAGTTGAACACGTTGCAATAAAGACACTGGAAATAGGAGAAGAATTTTATCAAAAAGGTGTCGAAAAGGGAATATTTAGGGGCTTGTCTCCACGTACTGTTGTCCGCTCACTGTTTGGTTCTATAATGATGCTTATTGCTGAGCAGCAATTTCTCCCGGATGACAAAAAATCAAAAGACGTGGACAAAGAAATCAGGATGATCGTAGAGATCTTTATGAATGGCATAAAATCGAGAAAGGAGTAGTAATCTATGAAGCGTTTAATGGCGTTTATAGCATTGATATCCATATCACTATTCATTGTCTCAGGATGTTCAAATACAAATTCAGATGAAAATAAATATTCTGGAACAATTGAATCAACAACGGTAAACGTTCAGTCAGAAATTTCTGGGCGTATCGTAGATTTATACGTTAGTACAGGTGAACAAGTTAAAAAGGGAGACAAAATAGCTTTGCTTGATGTCAGCCAATATGAAGAGCAGGCAAAAGAAGCAAAGGCAGCTCTCGATATGGCAAAATTAAATTATGAGCAAATTAAAAACGGGCCTAAGGAACAGGCAGATATTGCAAATCTTAAGGTAGAACAAGCTCAAGCAGCTTACGATTTGTCTAATCTAATGGTAAAAAAAGGCACCATAACAGCTCCCATTAGTGGTACTATTACAGACATATATTTTAATGTGGGAGAAATAGAGACTCCAGGCGGAAGTATAGCTGAAGTATCTGATCTAAACAATCTTTGGATTAAAATATACGTCCCAGAAAAATATTTATACAAAGTATCTCTTAATAAAGATGTAACAGTAAACGTAAACTCAATCAATAAAAAAATAAGTGGTAAAGTCGTGTACATTTCTCCAAACGGTGAATTTACACCTAAAAATACTACTACAGAATCTTCAAAAGAAGACATCGTATATGAGGTAAAAATACAAATAAAAGACAATGTTAAAGAGTTAAAGCCTGGAATGCTGGCAGATGTGACTATATGATGAAGGTGATAGAATGGACTATGTTATAGAATTAAAAGATCTGACAAAACGCTTTGGCAGCATCACTGCCGTAGATAAGCTTTCAATTAAAGTTCCGTCAGGTAAAATCTTCGGCCTATTAGGTCCTAATGGATCGGGAAAATCAACAACGATACGAATGATATGCGGAATAATAAAACCCACATCTGGTCACGGCACAGTCCTGGGCTTCGACATTGTAAAGGAAAGTGAAAAGATAAAGAAGTCTATCGGATACATGTCACAGAAATTCAGCCTTTATGAGGATTTGACTGTTAAAGAAAATATGGATTTTTACTCCAGTATATATGGGCTTGACAAAAAAGAAAGAATCGAGAGAGAAAAAATTATAATCGACATGATGGAATTACATGACCGTGAGAACCAAATAGTTGGCACACTATCCGGAGGATGGAAGCAAAGGTTGGCTCTTGGATGTGCCCTTTTGCACAATCCAAAATTTGTCATACTTGATGAACCGACATCTGGTGTCGATCCTGTCTCAAGGAGGCTTTTCTGGAACACAATAAAAAAGCTCACATCAGAAGGGCTATCTGTATTAGTCACAACCCACTACATGGAAGAAGCTCAAGAAAGTGATTTTGTCGCATTCATGTTTAACGGCCATCTTTTGACGTTTGGCACACCTTCAGAAATCATCAGAGAAAACAATTCAAACAACCTGGAGGATGTCTTTATAAAATATGTCAATGAACATGGTGGTATGGACAAATTGTAATGAAAGGATAGTAGATATGAGTATTTCAAGGCTTTTTGCTATAATAAAAAAGGAATTTATACAGATAAAAAGGGATAAACCAAGTCTAGTCATATCAATAATAATGCCTCTTGCTATGCTTTTTCTCTTCGGTTACGCCGTTTCTACAGAAGTAGATCATATACCAATGGCAGTATTTGATCAAAGCAAAACGCAAGAAAGTCGTGGTTTTATTGATGCATATAGAAATTCCCTATACTTCAATCCCGATTATTATGTAAACAATATGGATTAGCTCAACAATCTGCTTGATACAGGAAAAGTTAAAGCAGGACTTATCATTCCGCCAGATTTCTCTCAATATAAAAATAAGATGACGAATGCATTGCTTAAAATCGACGGTTCCGATCCTACAACAGCACGGACCGCATTGTCCAGCGGTATAATGGTCGCCCAGTACTTCTCAAACAAAAATACAGAGGAAGAATTGTCCAAGAAAGGTATGCACATACCTAATATAGGTATAGACTTAAGTACAAAAGTCGAATACAACCCCGATTTAAACACATTGATATTTACCATACCGGGACTTCTTGGATTAGTAATGCAAAATATAACGATAATATTGACGGCATTTGCCTTAGTAAGGGAAAAAGAAAAAGGCACAATGGAACAGCTTATCGTGACTCCTATAAAGTCAGTAGAGCTTATGATAGGAAAATTGATACCGTATATTTTAATTGGATATACAGATTTTTTGATGGTTCTTGCCTTAAGCATTTATTGGTTCCGCGTCCCCGTAAGTGGCAGCATATTTTTACTGCTCCTTTTAGGCTTTGACTTTATAATATGTGCTCTCGCTATAGGCATGCTTATATCGACAGCGGCAAAAACTCAGACACAGGCAATGCAAGGAGCTTTTATGGCACTGTTGCCTACAATAATTTTATCAGGCTTCATATTCCCGAGAGAGCAAATGCCCTCTGTCATAAGAGCAATAAGTGATATTATTCCACTCACATATTTCCTTGACATATTGAGAGGAATCATAATAAAAGGAGTCAACGCAAACATATTATTAAGCCAAATCATAGTCATGACATCAATGGGATTTGCACTGCTCTTAATCGCTGTACTAAGATTCAGAAAGAGGCTTGACTAAGCCTCTTTCTCCAATCATCGGGCATTAATAAACTCAGACGAAATATTATTCATAATTTCGTATATTCTTGATGCATTTTCAAGTTTTGAATATTTCAAATTTATAAAGTTTGATTCCTTAATAAATTTAATATACTCATTAAATAAAATATCATATTTACTTGACATATCTTTTATATAACTTTCATCCCGTATATTAACTTTGTTATTATATATATCACTAATAACTTTATCTGTTGCTTCTTTTACATTATGAAGGAAACCATATTCAAAATATCCAACATTTTTATTATTCAGTTTTCCTTTTAAAATATATAAATTATTATATTGCACAAATTGCTCTAAATTCTTATAACTATCTTCTATCAATTGTTCATCATGAAAATCCTTAAATTTCACACTTTCTAAAATTGCTCTATTTTCATCCATTAGATTCGCATAATGGTAAAGATAAACCAATTCGTGTTTATAGATAAAATATTTAGAAATTATTATTGATAATAAAATTATTATCAATATATTTATCGATATAAATAAATATAGTAACTTTCTATTTTTTAATTTAACTATCATTAAATATCCACATCCCATCAAAAATCTTTACATTTCTATTTTAAAACTTTTTGTAAGTCGTTCCAACAAAAGATTTTTGTAAGTTCTCGACATTTTTAACGCTTTTGTTTTAACAGCACAAATTGCAACTTTAAAATATCATATAGACAATCTAATTTTCTTATGTTATAATTTGTGTAGTTTAATAAGACCCTTTAAAATTAGTCCAGTGAGGCTAAAAAGGAGGAACGATATTTCTGCATATCCCTATATGTTTGTCCTCCTTGAGAGGGTTTTTTTATGCCAAAAATTAAAGGAGGAATCGTCATGAAGAACAAATTTTACGGTATACAAGATGTACCCCCTATCAATGAAGCTGTCCCCCTGTCTTTTCAGCATGTCTTCGCAATGTTTGGTGCAACAATACTTGTACCGCTTTTGACAGGATTAGATCCTGCCGTAACATTATTTACATCAGGTCTTGGCACATTGATATTTCACTTAATGACAAAGGGAAAAGTTCCTGCATACTTAGGATCATCATTTGCATTTATAGCTCCTATAATCGCAGCAACCAAAGCTTACGGCGTAAGAGGAGCTTTCACCGGCATGATAGCCGCAGGACTTGTTTACGTGGCAGTTTTCATAATAATAAGCTTAACCGGCATAGACTGGATTGAAAGGATTCTTCCATCTGTAGTAGTAGGTCCTGTTGTAATGATCATAGGCTTAAGCTTAGCACCTACAGCGATACAAGAAGCACAAAAAGATCTACCTACGGCTTTAGTTACAGCCGCACTCGTCATAATCTTCAGCATGTTTGGAAAAGGATTCATGAAAGTTATACCAATCCTATTAGGAACTATCGGCGGATACATCTTCGCCATATTCAGAGGTCTTGTAGATTTTTCTCCCGTTTTAAAAGCATCGTGGATTGCTGTACCGAAATTTTCATTTCTCGTTGGTCATTCACCTGTGCTTGCATGGGGTGCTGTGACATTGATTGCACCTTTGGCATTAGTCGCTATAATCGAAGATTTAGGTCACGTTCTTGTAATAGGAAATATAGTCGATAAAGACTTGATAAAAGATCCAGGTTTTCATAGAGTAATGCTGGGAAATGGCTTAGCAACGTCAATAGCTGCACTGTTTGGCGGTCCGCCAAGCACGACGTATGGTGAAAATATCGGTGTATTGGCTATGACAAAAGTATACAGCTCAAGAGTCATAGAAGGTGCCGCTGTCATAGCGATACTTCTAAGCTTTATTCAAAAGATAGGAGCACTTATACAGGTTATACCACAAGCTGTAATGGGCGGTGTCACCATAATCCTATTTGGGATGATTGCAGCCGCAGGTATAAGAACGTTAGTAGAAAATAAGGTTGATTTTTCTGATAGTCGAAATTTGATAATAGCATCAGTAATCTTGACTCTTGGAGTTGGCGGCATCAAAATAGGATTAGGAAATTTCGTGTTTGAAGGCGTCGGTCCTGCAACACTAGCAGGCATAATCCTAAATTTGGTGCTTCCTAAAATTAAACTTACAAAACCAAAAGGTGAAAAATCGAAAGTAAAAGATGACAGCGTCATCACACAAGCGTAAAAAAAAGGACTGTCGCAAACTATTTTAACGTAGTTTTGCAACAGTCCTTTTTTCTTTTTAAATCAAGTTTTTTTGCTTGTGGTGCTAAGTCCTTTTAGATTTAATACGTAGTTCATCTCAAATACAGCCGCTTCTATCAATTTGTCTATTTCCTCCTCTGTAAGCTTGTTTCCTACTATTTTCTTTATGAGGTTTACCGCTTCTGCCTTTTTATCTGCGCCATTTCCTGCACCAAATTCTTGTTCTACTCCCCTTACAATCATCTTTGCTATCTCAAAATACCTTTTTGTTTTTTCAGTTCCTATTTTAGAATACAAGAAATTTATGACATACCCTAATGTGGCAAGTATTACAAGCTGCAGCCCTGCAGTCAATATTGTCATAATAAGATCCCTCATTTTCTCAACCTCCTATAATCTTTAATAATGCATCTGCAATATCTTTCCATTTTACATAACTTTCAGGATCGTAATAGTCAGAAATAAAGCCCATCTGGTGTAATTTTTCAATTGAATCCGATTTGCTTATTTGCTTAAGTCCTATGTTATTTAATATCCCATTTGATATTGATATCGCAAATAGATTTCGTTTGTTTAAAATCAGGTCTAAATCTTCCTTGTTGGTTATAAATCCTAATTCAACCAATACTGCCGTCATGTTTGTATGATGCAAAACGTAAAAGTTAGCGGTCTTTACACCTCTGTCTACTGTATTTAAATTTGTCACTATAGCTTGCTGTATACTTTTAGCTAATTTTCCTCCAGAAATACTTCCAGGATATGAATAAGTTTCTGTTCCTTTTGCAGTAGAATCTTTAAAACTGTTACAATGGATTGATATAAAATAATCTGCTTTGTTTTTATTGGCAATGTCACACCTCTCGCTAAGTCCCAATGTAATATCTTTATCTCTTGTCAAGATTATATCTACATTATTTGCCTCTAAGATGTCTCTCAATTTAAGAGATACACTTAAGTTTATATCCTTTTCAAAAAATCCATTTCCAACAGCACCGCTATCAAGCCCTCCGTGTCCGGGATCTACAACAATCAGCAATTAAAACCCTCCTTTCACTTTAAATATTTACTTCTTCTATAATATGTTTTTGGATAAAAAAATTTATATATTGATTGCATAAAAAAATCGGATATACACTTTTGGTATATTCCGATCTATATGTTTTATAAATTTTAGTTTTACGCCACAATTATCATCTTTTGATAGTTTTGAATTATATTAAAGACTCTCTCTTCTTCCTCTATCACTCTATTATTTTCGTAGTCAAATGCGTAGCATGCTCCATTTATAACTTTCGTCTGCAGTGCACCACTTGCACTTTTATTCCCTTTAAGATGCGGCGCGTCCAATATGCCTAATTTTATCGCTAACGATAAGGTATGAGGATCTGACAGCGGATCGCTGCACAATGTATTAAGCTCTCTTATACCATTAAGTATCACTTTTGCATCGTTTATAAGTTCCTCTTTCCTCTTTAAAACATCTAAATCTTGAGTAAAATCGAACATGCCAGATAAGGTATTTTTTATTACAGCTTTTACAATCTTTACACTTTCTATTATATCATCTGGCGTTGCAGCATGATGGGCTTCACAAAAACCTACAACATGATATATATGAGGTTTTATAGCCATGGAGAGATATGCACTTGAAGCAAGTTGCCCTTTCGCCTCAAAAAGATCCTGCGGCATGCTTGCAAGCCCTGCCCTAGCCTGTCTAAACACTCTAAAGTTATCGTCCTGAAGGCTTTCAACAAGCTCTATAGATGCCAACATCTTAGCAAGATCCATTTTAGGCGATGTAGCTGGTGGAACATTAAACATAAACTGTGCTATATAGTTTTTAACACCCATTTTTTTAGCATTATATGCTGCAAGATAGCTTGCCGCCACATAAATGGCATCATGTGCATCCCTAAGTCCCCAGTGATGTGCTTCATTGACTTCTACAGGTATATTTCTGTCGGCATGCCACTTCATCAGCTTTTGGTTCTCTCTTATAGATTCTTCAACCTGTCTAGGTCCCCTGCTATCTAATACATTGTACCAGCAAAGGGGTATAGCAGCCCATGCATTGTTTATCGTATCCTTTAGCATTTTAGCCATTTTAAAAACGTCATTTGTCCCACTGTAGCATCTAAGCAATGGATAATTTCCACGCCTTGATTCATCGTAAAGTTTTTTAAATTCTTCTTCTGACCTTATTGGCACACCTCCTGCACCATCAAGTGCAGTATTATACTTTTTATCAAAAAAGTGCTCCTGTGTATTTTGATCAGGTGCTATTGATATCACATCGAGAACTTTTTCTGACGCAATCTTTTTTATGCCGGCAAGTGTATCCTTGTACGACGGCAGGCCAAAGTGATGTCTTATTACAGGATAAGGATAATTTCTTTCAATTCTATCAACTATATCCTGCCCATACTCCACTTCATCGGCTAAGACTTTTTGTCCTTTCAAATACGAAATTGTAAATTCATCACCTGAAGTTCCGTCAAAAACTTCCTCAAAAATACCTGATTCTTTGGCAACTATGCAATTTGGTTCCGTACCGCCAAATATCCATCTAATGCCATTAAGATTGTATTCTTTTATCCTGCTTTTAAGAACATCTAATATGGATTTAAGTGAATCAGGAGTCAATCTATAACTTATTCCAACTATGTCAGGTTTTCTTAACCGTATAATTTCTACAAGTTTATCAATTGGCGTTGCAGGGCCTAAAAACTGAATATCAAATCCTTCGCTCTCTGCAAGCCGTAAAAATTTATAAACGCCAGCAACGTGAACGTCATTCTCAATCGAAGCAGCTATAATTAATCTTTTCATGCGACAGTGCTCTCCTCCTTTACACCTTCTACTATTTCTTTTATTTCTGCTGCACTTTTGCCATCCAATCCTAGCTTTACTACCGTCCGCCCTATCTTCCAGTAATTTTTTTCATGCATACATGATGCCAAATGAATTATAGAATCAATAGTATGTGTCGAAACCCCTAACTGCCTTCCAATTGAAGAAATTGGGACTAAGCTCATGGGAACATCTTCAAAAATGTACCTGCAGTCTAGTGTCCTTGGTGCTAGTAATCCTTTGTATGCATCTGTATTTTGGATTGCCTCATATAAATTATCTGAAACAACACCATACGTATCTTTTAACCAATCTAACGCTGTAATTGCATTTACGCCCAATGCATGTGCTACTGCAACCCTTTCTCTATCCATTCTTTCCAATATCTTTGCAACTGATGGAGATATACCTTCCAAATAATATTGAAAGCTTCCCTCTGTAGTCTCTATTCGTGCAGAATTTAATAGTATAGGTGCCGGATGAAAAATAGAACCTATATTATTTAAACTTGTCTCTAAAACATTTTCAGCTGGAACTATCTGTGTATAAGCCAATTTCAGCAAATCAACGACGTAATTTGTCTTCCATGATGGTATAGATGCTAATGATACGACATCTTTTATTCTAAAAATTTTCCCTCTGCCATCATTCGATCTACAAGCATATATAAATGTATCTGTCTCGCTTATGACTACATTTAAATCACTTCTGGCCCTTATAATATTGTAAAACTCAATTGCTCCAAAAGTTCTTCCAGGATTTAAAACAATTATTTGCCCACTTTTTAGATATGGAAGCATTTCATATGCAACATCACTATGACCCGATGCTGGAATAGTTACCATGATTATATCTGTATCTCTTATTGCATCTTCTATGCTATCAGTAATCATATTTAGTTTAGCAAATCCGCTGACTGCCCCTTCAAGATATATGCCCCCATTATTTAAGATAGGAATCAATTTTTCGCGAGTTCTGTTGTAAAGATTAACCGTAAATCCCATTAGTGAAAGGTGTGCTGCCATTGCCTGACCGCCGTTACCAGCTCCAATGACAGAAAATGATGGTAAGTTCATCCATAAAGCCTCCTTCTATTTTTGGGTATTAAAAAAGCCATAGAGAAAATCTACAGCTTGAACCCGGTTCTAATAGAAGGCAACAACAAAACCGAATCTATCCATGCTATTTCCTCCTCTTTCAACGCTTACGAGGTTAGCTGACGGGTTAGGGTTGAAAGATAACCCTTCCATATTAAATGGATTCACCCCTGAAATTGGTTTTCCCGCTTCTTACGAATTCAGCGTTATAGCATATTATTAAACTAATTACATTATACCATATCAAAATCTCATTTGCAAATATATTAAAAAAATGTAAATTTTGTAACAAAACTGTGTCTATAAAATATGCAACTCTTTAAAAAGAGGAATTGAAATTTATAAGATATTTGTTTAAAATTAAACTAGTCTAAAAAATGGGAGGATATTAAACATGAAAATATTTGACATTAGCAGAAATGATGATTGTATCTGTGGTAGCGGGAAAAAATATAAAAAGTGTTGTATGAATAACATCGAAGAAATAAAAAAAACTTTGACAAATTCCTTGTCTAATGAGGTTAATCTTTTTTCAGATGATGTTGAGTTTATTAAAATCGTAAGTATACTTTATGGAGCAAATCTATCTGAAAAGAATAAATCTTTTAAAGCTGATAAAATTGTCAAATTGATTTTAGAGACATTCGAAACAGAAGACAATTATACAAATGATGATTACATACAATTTCTTAGAAAAATGACCAGAAATATAGCTGAAGATAAAAGATTAAAAAAAGTAAGAGTACCTGGCGACCTTTTAAAGGATATTGAAATAGGAAATGAATTAGATGTAGATAATCTCTTAAAAGAGATTGTAGAAGAAAATTTAGTTGAAGAAATTCTTTTAAGTATTGCTTTTGAGTTGCAAAATTTTAATTTTAATGAAAAAGAAATAAAGGATCTTTTTCTTTTAATACGGATATCTATATTAGATGAATATAATACATTAGTAAAAGTGGCAATAGGAGCTACTATGATTGAGATAGCTAAGGCTCTGGAAGAAATACACGCTATAAATGGTACTAAGACTATGGATAAAATCTATGACATAGCTTCGAAGTATCCATCATTCAATGAATATCTAAGCAGTAAAATGTTTGATACTATTACAAATGATTTGGCTTATGTTTTAGATGAGCGCATAGATATTCCTTTTTTCATAGTATATCTGTTTTTGCTTAAATTCTATCATAGAATTTTATCATCATTTTTATTTGACTTTAAGACACCCACTGAATTTTACGATTCATTATTTGATGAGGTATTACAAAACTTACTTTATAAAGAGCTAATTATTTATGAAAAAGCTTTAAAGACTATCCTCACGAGCTTAGAATTAAAATCTGAAAGTATAAATGACGAGAAGGTAAAAATGTCTTTTGAAAATGTTCTGTCACTTTTAAGTCTGCCTATTAATCATTGGAATATGGAAATATTTGAACAAATAATGAAAGTAAATATTTTAAGAACTTTGAATAATTTGCCTGCAAAAGTAGAGGGCATAGACAAAGAAGTAAAATTACAAGACTTAATTTCGGATGAAATCTTAGATGAATACATAGTTTACTTAAAGAAAAATGGTTTAGAACAAATAGTGGATCTATTTAAAAAAATTTACGGTGATTTAAAAAATACGATGAGTAAAATAAGCAGTGATATTCTGGCCAACTTAGATATAAAATTTTAGCGCTTCAACTCATTTGTATTAAAAAATATAATGAAAGTATATTAATCATGACCATCTGTTTTACAGGTGGTCATGATTTTAATTAATTTAATAATGATTTTCATTTTTTATTTTTACATGAACTTTTTCACATATGCCTCTATTCTTTCATCATCCCAATTGGTCGTTTCTTTTAATCCTTTCTTAATGACTTCTAAATATTCTTCTGATGGAGCTTGTTTTTTATCTCTCCAGCGTCCAGTTATCGTTTTAATTTCAATTCCATCTTTTTCAACAAGTTCTAAAATAAGGTTATACCAACCGCCTTCTTGTCTTTGGATTTCATAAAACTGCTCTTCTGTTATCTTCCACAGTCTAATGACTGAATAGTACTCGGGATTTTCTTCTTTCTCGTCAAATAAGAAAGCTACACCTTTATTTTCCCATCGTGGAGAACATCTTGCAAAATAAAGCCTGTAAAGGAACATATATCCAGCCCATATCTATTGGTTCTGTTTTATCTCTGCATCCTCTATATTCTTTGCCTCTATATTCTCCACCTTTTATGTATATAAGAAACCTTTCTCTTAGCAAATTTGACCCATACGCACCATAATAAATAATTTCACTCATTTTTCTTCTCACCTCACTATATGCAAATAAATCCCTCATAGGTAGGCTAAAAACAACAAAATAGACGTATCGGCAAATACGTCTATTTTGCATTTCAATTCCTCATAGGTAGGCTAAAAACCAGATGGATTCTAGAATGGAAATTACCTGCTGACAGTTTCAATTCCTCATAGGTAGGCTAAAAACTGTATCTTTTTTAAATATTCTTCTATGCCTGTTAGTTTGTTTCAATTCCTCATAGGTAGGCTAAAAACTTGAGTTTCCTATGTGTTGGCCATATGCGGAATCCAAGTTTCAATTCCTCATAGGTAGGCTAAAAATTAATAGCGGTAATGGTATACACACATATTGGCTACTGTTTCAATTCCTCATAGGTAGGCTAAAAACCATTTGGTATCATTTACGGTATGTCTGCCGAAACACGTTTCAATTCCTCATAGGTAGGCTAAAAACTGTCACATTTATATCCCCTGGGGCCGTGTGATCTATGTTTCAATTCCTCATAGGTAGGCTAAAAACTTTATATAGGTTTTGTGTGTCGGCAATTGTACTAAGGTTTCAATTCCTCATAGGTAGGCTAAAAACTAAAGTTTTTCTATAAGTTCAATTAACTGTTTGAATGTTTCAATTCCTCATAGGTAGGCTAAAAACTTAAAATTGACTTGTAACTAAACATAACATATAATTGGTTTCAATTCCTCATAGGTAGGCTAAAAACGATTTAGGAAGAAGTATGGCATCAGTCAGGAGAAAAAGTTTCAATTCCTCATAGGTAGGCTAAAAACAAAAGCCGAGATGGTCCAGTTTAAACTTATAGAAGCAATGTTTCAATTCCTCATAGGTAGGCTAAAAACCATCCACGTTTACATCAACTTTATCCTTGAACATGCCAAGGTTTCAATTCCTCATAGGTAGGCTAAAAACACGCTGTATTATGTATGGATCTGCAACGCTTGGGACGGTTTCAATTCCTCATAGGTAGGCTAAAAACAGAGGTTATAAGAAGTGCAAAAAGTCGAATTTGAAAGTTTCAATTCCTCATAGGTAGGCTAAAAACTTAAAAATTTTAGGGAGCATTCCTGTAATAAAGAAATATAAGATTTGAAATAAAAAGTACCTCCTGATAAAATACAAGATGTCGATTGTTCATGAACACGACTCTCAAATAACAAGGAGGTACCTAATATGAAGTATAACCAAAATACAAAAATAATGCAAATAACAGAAAAGACATTAATTGTAGGTGTAGACATTGCTAAAGAGATACATCACGCTAGAGCTTTCGATTTCAGAGGAATAGAATACGGTAAGCGTATTGAATTTAGCAATGACATTGATGGAATGAAAAGATTTTTAAAATGGGCTGCAGATATTATGAATAAAAGCAACAAAGAGCATCTGATGGTTGGCATGGAACCAACAGGCCATTATTGGCTCTGCTTTGCACAGTTTCTTAGAGATAAGAACCATAAGGTGGTACTGGTAAATCCATTCCATGTAAAGAGAAGTAAGGAATTTGATGATAACTCGCCAACTAAAAATGACAGGAAAGACCCTAAGACAATTGCAATGCTAGTTAAAGATGGAAGATATGTTGAACCTAATATACCTGAGGGTATATACAGCGAACTTAGAATTGCAGTGGACATAAGAGAGATGCTTACAAAGGATTTAAACAAGATAAAGAACCGAGTTGCAAGATGGCTTGATATATACTTTCCTGAGTTTAATAAAGTTTTTGCAGATTGGGAAGGGAAAGCAGCACTGATAACGTTAAAAGAATTTCCAACGCCTGCAAAGATATTAGGTATTGGAGCTGAGGAAATACTTGCAGCTTGGAAAAAGGAAATTAATCGTGCTGTAGGTGCAAAGAGGGCTTTAAAGCTTATAGAAGCTGCCAGTCAAAGTGTTGGTAAAAGAGATGGCATTGAGATGGCAGAGATAGAGATAAAAATTATACTTGAACAGTACGAAATGCTTGTAAAACAGTTAAAAAAAATAGAAAGCAAAATAGAAGAACTTTTCATGCAAGTACCTGGTGCTAATGAAATGCTAAGTATAAAAGGTGTAGGAGTAATAACAGCAGCAATATTTATTGCTGAAGTTGGCGATATAACAAGATATGAGCATCCAAAACAAATACAGAAGCTTGCGGGTTACAATCTGGTAGAGAATAGTTCAGGACAGCATAAAGGGCAAACCACCATAAGCAAAAGAGGAAGAAGGAGGCTAAGAAGTGCTCTATACAAAATGATAATGCCAATACTTGCAAACAATAAAGAATTTCAGGAATTACACAAATACTACACCACAAGAAAAGAAAACCCGCTTAAAAAGAAACAGTCAATGATAGTTTTATGCTGCAAGCTAATCAGAGTATTTTTTGTCATACTGAAAAAAGGAGTAAAATACAACGGAAATAAGATGTTAAGAGATATAAAAAGACCAGAGATTAGGAATGCTGCATAAATTGCACCGCTGTGGTGATGATACACCGCAGTCCCTCGTCAGTCAAGGGCAAGGACCACGTCTCAGCTTTGCTGCGTTTCACTTCACAAAGCTGACCCTTGACAGCCTCGCTCCTGCGATGGTTTGGATAATTAAGCGGTGCTAAAAATAAAGCAAATAAAGATTTAAAACTCAATTTAAAAATTCGAAGATTGACAAAGAGAGCCGGAATTGTCAGGTTGGTAATTTCACCATAAGGGCTTAAGACCCAGCAAGGGAGCATAACTGACATCCACCTCATGTAAGGCAGAACGAAGGAATTAAGGACAAAGATCCTGTGAGACATGGGAGGGTATGCCACATGAGCTTAAGTGGAATTCATAGGCCAAAATATGGAAAAACAACAGAAGCTTATTTGGGATACCTATCATATGTAAAATTAATGAATAAATAGCATTAATATACATGAGGGCTCCTTTGAAGATCATGAAAATTTGAGAATGAGTGAGATATTAAAAGAAAATCAAAGATTATAGAGGGAGGTAATAGTATGAAAGAGTTAGGTTTCAATTCCTCATAGGTAGGCTAAAAACGTGCTTGCATAAGATGTCTTTTCTAAGTCATTTATTGTTTCAATTCCTCATAGGTAGGCTAAAAACTATATAAGAGAAATCGAGAGCAAATATAAATGCAAAAGTTTCAATTCCTCATAGGTAGGCTAAAAACTCAGATGTTACTGGCTCTTCATCAACTTACTTACAGTTTCAATTCCTCATAGGTAGGCTAAAAACAATCTGCATATTGTTTACTTTATTATCAATTGCATTGTTTCAATTCCTCATAGGTAGGCTAAAAACCTTTCACTTCCTTTTACAAAGCCATTCTCTTTTTGCAAAAAATCAGGTTAATGTCAAGCTATCATCCTTGATAATGACGCAAACTCTCCTTTCTCCTAATAAAAGCTTAAAAGATAAATATCTAAAATGTCGTCGATGCCCAGCACTTTTTGCACTATCTAATGTAGACGACAAATTATTACTTAATACAACAACTTTATATAAATATATTCTACATAATTCTTCAAATTCCTCTTTATACAATTTCACTTTTCTTATCTATGTTGTATTTTTTATTTTTGTTCACGAATTGGCTATAAATTGTTCACAGCTTGTTTACAATTTATGATACAATAAGTAGTACATCTGACAACACATCATCAACACAAGCTGTGTGCTACTTCAAATACTTTTTCCTGTATTTTTTCCACAATGTTAGGTTTTCTGCCAATGCCTAATATTTTTGTGCTTTTGCTATATTTGTTGATTTCATGATAAAGACAGTCTTTTTCTATATGCTGATTTACAAATAACCTTCCTATGACAATTCCATCGTATTTCATTACACCGTATACGGTTTTTTAAACAAATCTTGATAATAATTATTGTCTGTCATATAAAACAATCCCTTTTCTCTTTTCTAATAATCAAATACCGGTTTTAAATCAATTATAAGATCATCAAAAATAGTTACCTTAACTTTATCTTCGTCAGCATATATTTCAGGTCTTCCGTATCTTTTACTATCTTGTAAAACAAACACACTTACAATTTTCCCTTCTGGTTCCACTATCCAATATTCCTTAACACCCGATTTCTCATATATATTAAATTTTTCTAATTTGTCCCGCCTCATACTTGATGACGATACAATCTCTACAATCAAATCAGGCGTACCATAATATCCAGTCTTTCGCAATCCAGATCTATCGCACACAACAACTATATCAGGCTGTAGGACATTAGTTACATCATCATCATTTTGGTTATTATCCTCTGGCAGACGTAAATCAAAGGGTGAAGTGAATACCATGCAAGTCTTATTTCGCAAATAATTTGCAAATTGTCTTGACAACTCCAATAGCACTGCTTGATGCTGCCATGTCGGTGCCGCCTGCATATAAGGCACTCCATCAATTATCTCATACCTTTCTCCTTCCGGCCATGTCAAATAATCAGCATACGTATATTTCTTATTTTCTTTCGGTAGTGGCATATATACCCCTCCTTGTATAAAACTTTTTATCTGGCATTTATAATCAAGCTAAACTTATGCTCTTTCCGTTAACCCAAAGTTCGTATTCACTTAAACATACCTATATATTTACCATATATAGCATGAAAATGTGGTGGTAATATATCCGAATTTTCTTGAAACATTATACTTATATTATATCATAAACATCCATTTAAATGTTATTTTTTCTAAATATTATAAAATCTTGATTTCTGGTTTAAAGAAATCTCTATCCCATTTAATAAAATCACAAATCACTTCCATAATCCATATCCTCCATCACAAAATCATGAAATTGACGTATGCCACTCCATTAAGACCCAAGATATCAAGCTTAAATCAAAATTGAATTTGCCTCCCGACATGGAATAAAAACAGAACCTGCAAATTGAGGTCAATAAGTGTGGGAGGCAAATTTCCAAAAAAGTACTCGTAAGAGTACTTTTCATACAAAGACCATAAAAATATACTGAAAAAAATAAAAGCACTTCCGCAAATATAAGCAGAGGTGCGTTATAAAATCGGATTTTTGTTTTGAGCAAAGCGAAAATGAAAAATCCGTACTGCTTTTATAGCACAATCATATTTTATTTTCTTCACAATCCTATAAATTCCTTGCTAATTCTTCTAAGAGTTGAGATGTATCACTTAATTCCTCTATGGAAGAAGTAATTTCTTCAAAGGCAGCAGCTTGGGTCTCAAAAAATGAACTTGATTCATTTATTTTGTTAGATATACTTTTTATAGATTCTTGTATTTTTTCTAATACTGAGTCTATTCTCCTTATAGATTCACTGCTGGTATTAGATAATTTTCGTATTTCTTCAGCAACTACACTAAAGCCTTTACCCATTTCACCAGCTCTAGCGGCTTCAATGGCTGCATTTAGTCCCAATAAATTAGTTTGTTTAGAAATGTTTTGAACAAAATTTAAAATATCATCAGTACCTTTTGCATTTTCAATAGCTTTATCAACTTCTTCTAATATCTTAGTATTGGAATTAACTACAATTTCAACTCCAGAGGAAACCTCTTGAATAGCTGAAGATATTTGTTCAAGTGATGCTGCCAGATTTTCTGATAGTGACAATACTTTATGTCTTTTTTCTAAACTTTTTCCCATAAGAAAAACTCCAATTACAGCATTATCATAATCTTTTATAGGGATGGCATATGATTTAAATGGTACTCCATATACTTCTTTAGGTACATCTTTTATGATGTAGTTTCCAGTTCTAAGGGCTTCAAAGGCTGCACCACCTTCTGGAATTGCATCACCTACTTCTGCATTAATAGGAAGCTCATCACAATTTTGTATCTCTAAATACTTTTCATTATCTACAATAGCAAAGGATACACTGTCCTCAAAAAGTATAGGTAAAAAAGCTGTTAATTTATGAAAAAAGTCAAGCATTTCATTTTTAGATATAGTTATCAAGTTTAGTCCTCCTTAATACGTTAATTTTTTAACTTATAGCAAAGCTCTATAATAAATTATATAAAATTAACGACTTTTGTCAAAAAAATCATTTTCAAATTCAACATACATAAAATTTACTAACAAAAAATCACCCACCTTTTTAGGTGAGTGATTATACTCATTCATTTTGACCATATGTTTTTTTAACCTTTAAACCCTTCAATTTACTAATTTGGTAGCGGCGAATCGCTCGCAGATTTGAACGTACTTTATTTCTATCTGCATCAAGAATCTTCTTCTGTATTTCATGAGGCTTTTCCCAGTACTTCGTACAAAGAAGAGCCTCATATTTATACAACGATTATATCACAAATTTCTATAAAAATTCTCAAAATTTTTTCTTTAACACCAAATTCAATAAAATACTATTGCTGTATAACTCTTTTTATTTTTAAATATCCTATTTTTACATAAACTTCTTCAGATATGCCCTTATTCTTTCGTCATCCCAATTAGTTGTTTCTTTTAATCCTTTCTCAATAACTTTTAAATATTCTTCTGATGGAGCTTGTATTTCATCGATCCAACATCCAGTTATTGTTTTAATTTTAACTCCATCTTTTTCACCAAGTTCTAAAATAAGGTTATACCAACATTTCCCTTCTTGTTTTTGGATTTCATAAAATTGTTCTTCAGTTATCTTCCATAGTCTAATAACTGAATAGTACTCGTGATTTTTTTCTTTCTTACCAGATAGGAAAGCTACACCTTTATTTTCCCATAGTGGAGAACATTTTGCAAAATAAAGTCTGTAAGGAGCATATATCCAACCCATATCTATTGGTTCTGTTTTGTCTCTACATCCGCTATATTCTTTACCTCTATATTCTCCGCCTTTTATATTATATATATAAGAAATCTTTCTCTCAGCAAATTTGAACCATATGCACCATAATAAATAATTTCACTCATTCTACTTCTCACCTCATTATATGCAATGACATATTTTTTATTTTACTTTTCCTAACTAATTCAATCCCTTATAGGTAGGCTAAAAACATCATTTGGGACTATAACAAAATAACTGGAGAACTAAGTTTCAATCCCTTATAGGTAGGCTAAAAACTTGTTGCTTTGCCCATCTCTGCTTTGTTCTTTAGGTAGTTTCAATCCCTCATAGGTAGGCTAAAAACGAAATACTTTATACAGTTGCAGAAGTAGCAAAATTAATGTTTCAATCCCTTATAGGTAGGCTAAAAACGGCATAGAACTTTTGAAACATTTCAGGTAAATGAATAGTTTCAATCCCTTATAGGTAGGCTAAAAACAATATTTATAATGAGGTGGTTACAATAGAAGAATGGCGGTTTCAATCCCTTATAGGTAGGCTAAAAACGCCGGGGTGAACTCTTGGGATTAAAATGGTCTGACATGTTTCAATCCCTTATAGGTAGGCTAAAAACTTTTTATTATTTTATTATTTTTTCTGACAAGTATATAAGTTTCAATCCCTTATAGGTAGGCTAAAAACCTTATTGTTATATCGCCTTTCCATTATGCATATTATTGTTTCAATCCCTTATAGGTAGGCTAAAAACCGGAGATGTTTTGAATGAAAAAGATAACTTTGACAGAGTTTCAATCCCTTATAGGTAGGCTAAAAACATATCGGCTCTTATATAGACGGAATTATATTATCAGTTTCAATCCCTTATAGGTAGGCTAAAAACTTTTTATTATTTTATTATTTTTTCTGACAAGTATATAAGTTTCAATCCCTTATAGGTAGGCTAAAAACCTTATTGTTATATCGCCTTTCCATTATGCATATTATTGTTTCAATCCCTTATAGGTAGGCTAAAAACTCAAGTCGCTATATTGAACGGTGACAAGCTGGAGATGGTTTCAATCCCTTATAGGTAGGCTAAAAACTCTTGGCAGAACCTGTTGGTGACTGGTTGGTACGAAGTTTCAATCCCTTATAGGTAGGCTAAAAACATAAAACATATTCCAGGTTGGTTCAGAGCTATTAAAAATGTGTTTCAATCCCTTATAGGTAGGCTAAAAACGTGGTACACATTGCCTTATTCTGGAGAGGAAGGTTTGTTTCAATCCCTTATAGGTAGGCTAAAAACTATACAAGCGATAGAGCGCTTTTAGAAGTCGCCAACATGGTTTCAATCCCTTATAGGTAGGCTAAAAACCAACATGGATCATTGAACACAAAAAAGAAAGAAAGGTTTCAATCCCTTATAGGTAGGCTAAAAACGGATACAGAAAGCGGGAATTCTTGGGAGTATTTTGTTATGTTTCAATCCCTTATAGGTAGGCTAAAAACATCTATTATCAGACAATTTTAAATGTTTAGAAGATTATGGTTTCAATCCCTTATAGGTAGGCTAAAAACGGAAGATCAGGGCGACACCAAGGAGGATAAGGGTCAGGGGTTTCAATCCCTTATAGGTAGGCTAAAAACGCGAGACGGAGGAATTAAGCAGGAGGACATTCTTCTGTTTCAATCCCTTATAGGTAGGCTAAAAACTTAATGTTATGAATGACAAAATTAAACAATTAGAACATTGTTTCAATCCCTTATAGGTAGGCTAAAAACATACAGGTGAGATATTCCATTTCTTAACCTGTATTGAGTTTCAATCCCTTATAGGTAGGCTAAAAACTACCGGCGGCTTGGCCGGAGCGATATACGGATACAAGTTTCAATCCCTTATAGGTAGGCTAAAAACGAAGCGGACAAGGTACTGGATATGCTAACTGTCATAGGGTTTCAATCCCTTATAGGTAGGCTAAAAACATCGATATGATACTATGAGATTGTTTAAGGTTACTAAGTTTCAATCCCTTATAGGTAGGCTAAAAACCCACCAGAAGGACATTCTTATGGCGATCTTGGACGCGTTTCAATCCCTTATAGGTAGGCTAAAAACGACGAAAACATGGCCGCTCCAATGTCCAGGGACGAAGGTTTCAATCCCTTATAGGTAGGCTAAAAACTAGCAGCGTATATTAAATCCTTAGCTTTTGCATCTGAGTTTCAATCCCTTATAGGTAGGCTAAAAACCTGGGCCGTTTGTCTTCCTGCCTGGGCGTTTGTATTAGCGTTTCAATCCCTTATAGGTAGGCTAAAAACCAAAAGGGGCGGGAAGGTTGAATTTATTCGTTATGAGTTTCAATCCCTTATAGGTAGGCTAAAAACCTTGAAAGTCCTGTCGAAGACGCTATCGCAAGCGGGTTTCAATCCCTTATAGGTAGGCTAAAAACCTTCCGCCAAAGTATTTCAATAATGGCTATGTTGACAGGTTTCAATCCCTTATAGGTAGGCTAAAAACTTGTATTTTGCGTCAAGGTATTGTTGTTAAGACTAAGTTTCAATCCCTTATAGGTAGGCTAAAAACTCTACTACCTGAAAGCTTTTTATAAATCTTTACACCGTTTCAATCCCTTATAGGTAGGCTAAAAACTTTTGGATAAAAATAAGATTTAATAATATAACTGGATCTAAGTTTCAATCCCTTATAGGTAGGCTAAAAACTTTCAAGAAATCAAGACAAGAATATATCAGAAGGAGGGTTTCAATCCCTTATAGGTAGGCTAAAAACAACCTGCTCTTCTTGCTACTGCTTTAATTTTAGTCAGTTTCAATCCCTTATAGGTAGGCTAAAAACTTTGTAGCACCTGTACTGGATACTGTATTTGTAAAAGTTTCAATCCCTTATAGGTAGGCTAAAAACTCATTCACTTCCTTATATAAAGCCACTCTTATTTTATAAAAAATCAGGTCAACGTCAAGCTATCATACTTGATAATGCTGCAAACTCTAATCTCTCCTGATAAAAGCTTAAATAAGAAATCCCTAAAATGTCGTCGATGTCCTGCTCTTTTTGCACTATTTAAGGTAGACGACAAATTATTACTTAATACAACAGCTTTATATAAATATATTCTACATAATTCTCCAAATTCCTCCTTGCATTTTAACTTTTTATGTCTATTTTGTATTTTTTTATTTTGTTCACAAATTAGCTATAAATTGTTCACAGTTTGTTTACAATTTTATGGTACAATTTAAAAAAATATTTTTGAAGGGATGTTATGTTTAAAAAAATAATTACAGCGATGTTGATTTTATCATTGGTTGTCATTCCATTTATGGCTTTTGCAGATGATACGACAAGTAGTACATCTGATAACACAACAACATCAACACAAGCAGTAACAAGCAACGATAACACTACTGTAAGCGACAGCGTTTATGATCAAACTTCAGGCGACAGCACAACAATACAAAATTCTCAGATTGACGCAATAAATTCACAAATTCAAGAATTAGAACAGGAATTGGAAACAGCTATAAATAACAATCAATTTGCAAAAGCTTTAGAAATCTCTAATAAAATTAAAGCATTAGAGCAAAAACTTAAGACATTAAGTCAAAATGATCAGTTAGAAGCACAAATCGCTGATCTAAAAACAGAAGCAATAAATGATTTTCAAAATGGCCAAATTGATAATGCAATCAATGTAATAAAACAAATAATTAGCTTAAAGCACTCTCAAGATAATTATGCGCTTCTTGGAAAAATATATCACATGGTAAAAAAAGATAATACACCGCATGTATTTGCTAATGGCAAAGAAGTATTATCTGATGTAAATCCAATGATATACAACAATCGTACATACATTCCTTTAAGAGCCGTGGCAAACGCAATTGGTGTGGACAATAACGCTATAAGCTGGGATAACAATAACAGAACAGTAAATATTAAAACAGGCAACATAAATATATACATGCCTGTAAATACAACCAATATAAAAGTAAATGGAAATGCAAAAGCAATCGATGCACCTGCCATAATATATAAAAATAGAGTAATGGTGCCATTAAGAGCAATAAGCCAACTTTTCAATAAATCTGTAAATTGGTATCAAGAAGGCCAAATTGCGACTGTTGGTGACTAAAAATAAGCTATAAGTTTAGCAAATAAGGTGACCTGTAAAAAAGGCCACCTTTTTTAATCAACTTATATAAACATCCATTTATCAAATCTTAGGCCCTATTATTTCTGATTTTGAATGGTCGTATATTGAGCCCTTGACTTTTACAGTGATAGTATCTGTAACCGTCTTTATTCCACCGCTTAAAAGTTGCTTATAAGCAGTAAACACAACTTGATAAGTACCATCAGCCATATCTTTAGGAATTATCACTACAATATCCCTTCCCTCTGCTTTCGTATGCTTTGTATGCCACGTCATTACATCTTGTGGTGGACTGGTTAAAGTAATATCTGATACTAAAGTAGTAACATTAGATGAAGTAAATTCATTTTTAGAATACCACATCTTTGCTTCTACTCTGTAAGCTTTCCCTTCTGTATTGGCGTATAAAATCATTGCTTCGCCAGCTTTATATGTTGACTTGTTAGAGCTTCCAATTACAATAAGCTTTCCTTGAACTTGTACTGTAACTGTATAAGGATCTGACCACATAGGCGTGAGGTTTGGATTTCTGCCTGTTGGGTCATCTAATACTCTTAGCTGTATCTTATACGTCCCATCATCTCCAAGTCCCATTTCCTCAAAAGTAGGCTTCCATTCGCTTATCGTCACCCACGTTCCATTAGGTTTTTGAACCTTCCACTCCCTGGCCACAATTGGATCTCCATCTGGATCATAGCTTGTGTCATCTATCGTATATGGTTCATCAGCTACTACTGGATTTGGATTTATTGTGAATCTGGCCACTGGTTTATTGTTCTCTGGTATAATAGTTACAGTCTGTGTGTAAGGTTCTGACCATAATGATGTACCAACGCGAGGATTATCTCTAACTGTTATACAGCAAATTATTTCAATATAAAAAGTGATATAAAAAGCAAAATAATTTAACCTTATCCATTATATAAAGTTAATTAATTTTCATATTCATGTATAAGATTGGTTAATCTTGCCTACAATTATAGAAAAATAATGGGGCGGTAAAATTAATTACCACCCCAAGAAAGGTATCACAATGATAATTATAGCCTTTCCAGTTAAAAATATACATGAATATATCGAAAATGAATCATATTTGTACATAGATACACCATCTGGATGTCCTAATTGCAATTACAACGGTAAATTGTATAGGCACGGTTATTACTGCAGGGGTGTCTTTATTGACAATAATTGCATAGATATTACCATAGCAAGAGTTATTTGTCCTGTATGCCATAAGACACATGCTTTAATACCGGATTTCCTTGTGCCATATTTTATCTATCCTTTATCTGTTATTCTAACTTCTTTGAAAAAAATATTTATCGATGGACATGGCACTACATATGTTGCTGATGAAATCATTAAAGAGTTTAATTTGTCTTTTGTAAAAGAGCAAAATATCAGTTATTTCAAAATGAGATTTCTCTCGATTTTGAATTATGTTCACAGCTTTTTTGCTAATTTTCGAGAATACATTGAAACAATGAACAGTTTATCACCTAGAACTTTGATAAGCAATATTTGTAAATATACAAAAGAAAAGCTAAAGTTTAATTTACACTATTTTGATTTGATGAAAGTACATTTTTTCAAAAAAGTTTAAATTTAATTCTTGGTAGAATTTTTTTGCTTTTTTACAAAAGTCGTGTTTTTTTATCATAATTTACCGCTATTTTTGACTGTATAATTATTTTAATTCGATTAAAAATGTTTAATCTGAATTTGTCTATGTAAATTTATCTAATTCGCATTTTATCTCTCCACATAACCTTTGTGAATGTACCATCATTATCCAGTCAATAATACTGATAATTAAATCGAGGAGGTTTTTAGGCATGGATAATGATGTTAAACAAAAAATTGCTTACTTTAAATTTTCTTTGATAGCACCGCTTATCAATGAAAATTACACTCAGGAAACTGCAAAAGAATATATGGAGGTTATTACTTCTAAAGTTTATGATGTGCCTTCATTAGGTAAAAGAGAATTTTCTCCTAATACAATTAAGACATGGCTTTACTGTTACAGAAAATATGGATTTGAAGGTTTATATCCAAAAAGCAGATGCGACAAAGGTGCTTCGAGAGTTTTAACTGATGATGTTAAAGCCTATATTAAGAATCTAAAACTTGATAATCCAAGAAGATCAGCTAAATCAATCTATCAGGAACTTTTGGTTAAAAAGTTTATTGAGCTTGATAAAGTATCCTTATCTACAGTTCAAAGATATCTTCGAAAAACTAAAATATCTACATCAGCATTAAACACAAAAGACAGGAGATCTTTTGAAATGGAGTATCCTAATGACTGTTGGCAATCTGATATATCAATGGGTCCATACTTAATTATCAACGACAAGAAGATTAAAACATACCTTATTGCTTTTCTGGATGATTCATCAAGGTTAATAACACATGCAGAATTTTATGATACAGATAATGTCATATCACTTATTGATGCGTTCAAAAAAGCCGTTTCGAAAAGAGGTGTTCCTAAAAAGCTATTTGTTGATAACGGCAAAGTATTCCAAAGCGAACAATTGCATTTAATATGTGCATCATTGGGAACGTCTTTATGTTATGCTGAACCGTATTCGCCAGAATCAAAAGGAAAAATCGAAAGATTTTTCAGGACATTAAAAGATCAATGGATGTATGGATTTGATTGGCAGAAAATATCTTCCATAGACGAATTGAATGAGAACTTGAATAAATATATTGAAGGAATATATCATCAAACAGTACATTCATCAACAAATATGAAGCCTATAGAGAAATTCATTAAATACACAGACACGATGAAATTCATAAATTCTAAAGAAGATCTTGATAACATATTTCTCTATAGAGTCAAAAGGCGTGTAATTAAAGATGCGACAGTATCAATAGAAAAAATTAAATTTGAAGTACCAATGCAGTATATTGGGGATTATGTAAATATACGATATTATCCAAAATCACTTGATAAAGCATATATTTTTAGCGAAGACGGTAAACTCTTACAAACAATACATCCAGTAAACAAAATTGATAATTCTAAGATAAGAAGAAAAGAAATAGACTTTTCTTTGTAAATGAAGAAAGAAGGAAAAACAATGTTCAATGTATATTATGGATTAACATTTAATCCATTTTCTAAAGACTGTGATGTGAAATATCACTACAAATCACAGGATTATATACAAGCAATGAGCAGATTAGAATTTTTAAAAGATAAAAAAGGATTTGGGTTAATAACAGGAGATCCTGGATCTGGTAAGTCATATACACTAAAATGCTTTGTAACTTCTTTAAATCCTAATATGTACAAGGTTGTGTACATACCAATATCAACACTTACCGTTATGGATTTTTACAGGTATTTATCCGACGGCTTAGGATTAATACCGAAGCATAGAAAATGTGATATGTTTCGCCAGATACAGGATGTAATATTAAGTTATCATTCAAAAAACATAACTCCCGTTATCATCGTTGATGAGGCTCAGTTCATAAGCAACTCAATCCTTGATGATTTACGTATTATATTTAATTTTGACATGGACACAAAAAATTATGCATTACTTATATTATCTGGACAAACACAATTAATTATACAGTTGAATAGACAAGCACATGAAGCATTAAGGCAGCGAATAGTTTTAAATTATTCATTTAAGGGTTTAAACAAAGATGAAACAAAAGAATATATAACATCCAGATTAAAATGTGCAGGATGCAATGAAACAATATTTACTGATGACGCAATTGAATTAATATATTCAAGCACAAATGGATATTTGAGAAAAATTAATTTACTTGCAGAAATGTCAATGATATTAGGAGCTAAAGAAAGTCAAAAAACTATAAATGGTGAGCTAGTATTTAGAGCTCAAAGTGATATAAATATTACAGAATAATTGGATATATGAGTGTATCTTCTTCTCCGGAGGGGATAAGGAAATGCAGGGGTGCAACCTGAGCACTTCGGAGAGGGTTGGTGCCATAAAACAACTTTCTCCCGGTTCAATCCGGGGGGAGAAGGTACATTCAAGATGGCATTTACCCAAAAAGCGTAAAACCTAAAGATGGATATACTTAAAGCTATATGTATATGATTTTAGAATAATATGATCTTATAGATTGTATAATGTGAATTTTTGAGTAAAAACAATGTTTAGTGATTGTTTAATCTTTATACTTTTTAGGATAAGTCAGCTTAATTAATCTCTATTTTTCAGGATGTAATATCTTGCTGTTTAACATCTAACCTTAAGCTCTATCGTATATGTTCCAACTCCCAGTGAGGAAATATTATTTGGCATTGTACCGCCATAATTTATCCACGTACCGTCAGGCTTTTGCACTCTCCACTGCCACTCCGCAATAGGATCGCCATTTGGATCATAGCTTTGATCAGTTATTGTAACTGTTTTATTAATAACCTGTGTAATTGGATTAACAGTAAACTGTGCAACAGGAGGTAAGTTTATGTTCTGCGTCGTTATTGTCTGCACTTTTGGCTCGCTCCATGCTCCTTCTAAATCTTGCACCCTAAGATACACCAAATAAGTATTGCCTACAGGAAAAGTACCTGACATTTTCCCATCGTGCCATGTTGCTTCATTTACTTCTTTCCATTTCCATTCCCATGCTTGTATACCTTTATTAGGTAGTGACATATGGTCAAGGTCATAACTCTGGTCAGCAATTGAAACAACATAATTAGAACCGCTGGGCGTCATCGACACAGCAAACTGTGCAATAGGTCTTCTGTGGACATATATATACATAGTGCTTAAGGGCTTATAGCTCCACAATCTGTAGTTATCAAATCTATCATCATCTTTAGGATTATCCCTCGCCTGATACTGGACCTCATATTTACCAACCTTATCAAATACAGTTACAGGACTATTCAGATATTTTTCATTAAAGTCAGCAAGTCCCAAACTGTTTTCAAAGTAATTCGGATCATGAATGTACATCCATCTTTCTTGATATTTAGGGTCGTTTTCCGGATCATTGTAATATGTCTTTATATCTATCGGCTCGCCTAATACGACATACTTTTCAATAATATTCTGCTGATTTTCTAAATCTTTTGCAATATAATTCGCAATAGCTGTAAGCTGATTGCTTATATTGTCATCAATAGTTTTAAATCCCCCATCTGTTATTAAGCCAATAAGTCCATCTGCTTGTGATGTAGGAAAACTCGTCTGTCCTGCCATTATTAATTTTGATGACAATTGATTTATTGTATTAGCAAAATTAGTTTTAGCATTATCATCACTATAATCTAAAAAAGATAAATCATCAAATAGTAATACATACTTGCCAGCATCTAAATCGCTGAAAACAGTATTTAAAAGACTATCCCTGATCATACTTAATTTTGCTTCAGTAGGCCTTTCAATACCAAGTAGAGTAGTTATGCTTTTTTTCTGATTGGGTGAAACTTCTTGAGAATGCCACCATAAACTTATGGCTGTATCACTAGTCTGATATGTTTGTCCAACATAGTAGCTGTTAGAATAATGCGGAATTCCATCGTCGTAAGGGAAATAAGTAAAATTGCTACTGCTCCAGTGTTCCATACGCCAATCTGTTGGAGGCGTAACTACATCATTATTTTTCAATACACCGACCGCTCTGACCTGATAAGAATCATTGTAAATCTCAAATCCTTTATCTACTACTTTTATAGGAGAACCATCATTACCTGCAACACATGTATCATAATATATCTTAAATCCTATATTTTTTTGTACGTTTGTTTTATTTGTCGCGACGAAGTTAATAAGTACATATTTATCATCATATATTGTATATATTACTTGTATATCCACTCCATTTATTGTTCCATAATTCACTGTTATCTTTCCATCAGATGTAATAATTGAAGTAGGCGTATAGCCATATAAATTATATAAATTGCCATCTATCTTCACTACAAGTGCAGATGTACCTGAAACATCTCCTGCATAAAGCAAAAATTTATTATCATCTGTCGTAATTCCCGGAAATCCTTCCACTGTAGTAACTCCAAACCTACCTGTAGTATCTACTGTTGCTTTAATAATATAACTCGACACAGTATACTGGCTGCCATTGAAGCTTGTATTACCGCCATATGTTCCTGTTCCAAAGTCGCTATCAATAACTTTCACATCAATATTTTTGCTCTTTAAAAGCGGTATTAATAAATTATTTATACCATCCTCCAGTTGTTTTACCCTTGCATCATAATTATTCAGTTTACCAACCCTTATGACCAATTCTGCTTTTTTCTTTTCATACATCTCAAAATCTACTACAGGCTGTAAGTTTATTACTTCACATATCTTATCTTTCATAGGTTTATTTGAAGTATCAGCAGTTTTGTAATCAGATGGTGACACAAACTCAGGTATAGTTTCCTCCCCAAAATCTTCTTTAACTGAAAGCTCAAATAAATACTTACCAACATCTTTTGTATACAAAACAAGATTAACATTATTACCGCTGTCTAAAGTTACCCATTGTTCATCATCAAAATTTCCATCATTATTACTGTCATATTTGTATTTCCAGATTCTTTGAACGATTTTATCTCCATCAGGAGAATAAGAAGCATCTATAAGCTGTATCTTTGCCATATTACTGTTTGCAGGGTCTCTTAAAGCAGTTGTCATTACAAAAAAGTCAGCAACAGGCGGTAAATCTTCAACAACGGTTAATGTCTTTTCATACCAATCAGAGTAATTTCCTGCACTGTTTTTTACTTTTACTCTTACTTTGTAATCTCCAGCTTTCTTAAAGAGAACTGTTCTTGTTTTCATATCCGTTGATGACACTATCTTTATATCATCCTGCGTCAAACCACTGCTTACAGGTGTTATCTCCCATTCTGTTGCATCCCAAACCATTGGATATTTCGGCGACGTATAGCTTCCTGATGCATCTAAAACTACTTTTCTGTTTTCTTTTAATGCTCCTGTATAATCAAAAAACGCTTCAGGAATAGCAGGTTTTACTTCTATCTGTTTCTCTGCAGTGTCTTTTAATCCATCATTGTCTGTTACAGTAAGCTTTATTGTATATGTCCCAATATTGCTAAAAGATATTGTTCCACTGTCACCTGAAATAGAGCCTTCAATGCCGCTTGACGGGCTGAATCCCCAGCTATAATTTGTTATAACCCCATCTGGATCATAACTGGAAGAACTTATTCTAACATCATCACCCTGTATAACTTCTGATGGGGCATTTATTCCGGCAACTGGCGGTACAGGTGTTGGGGCTGGTGGAGGTGTAGGTTCCGGCGTTGGCGCATCTTCATATTGACCAATTATTTTTGTCGTCTCTACTTCTGAAGTCTTGTTTATACTTTGGTCATAAACTCGGACTTTCGCCCAAACTTTATCTCCCGGTTTTGCATTACTTATTAATTTTGTATATTTTGCCTGTGAAAGAGACGCTAAATTCTGCAATACTGTGCCATCTGAACCCAATAAATCTGTTCCATTCACCTGCAGCCAAAATCTTGCACCAAAAGGTCCTGTACCACTCGATACTGATGAACTGGCATCAATGGTCGCATTTACATTTCCTGTTGTTCCTATTTTAAGAGATGGTGGATCTAACGTAAGATTTATTCCCGCTTGTATATTTCCTGGTGGAGGTGGTGGTGTTGCTGCAGCACTTACCGTAAATGTGAAATCTTTTCTTGTAAGCCTATCTACAGCATCTCTAACATACAAAGTTATAGTATGCTGGCCAGCATTAAAAGTCTTTGCAATTGTATCAGTAAAATTTTGTTGATTTAACAATGTCTTAGCGCTAATAACTCTTTGTCCATCTATGTCAACTGTATATACAATTTTATCTTGAAGTCCTAAAGTATTTTTTAAATCGGTATTCCAGAAATTAAAAAATGATGTTCCAGAAACCATAATCTTTACATTATCATTTTCCTTAGGATTTGCTGGTGAAATAGATATGTTTGCAGAAGGAGGTCTTGTTGTAGCAACATATACTTCTCCTTTGCCTCCCTTCTCATCCAATACCTTATATCCTGTCACATGAGCACCACAAAGCTCCGTAAGATATCTAATATATACTCGGTCAGAACCAGATATATTAAGCTTGATTTGACTTAAATATGTATTAACGAAAGATGGATTACCACCAAACG